>CAYUAG010000110.1:0-11870 GCA_964442615.1 uncultured bacterium | reverse complement strand
AATCTCATGTCTACCCAAGAAATTCGAATCGCAATTATCGAAGATTCAGAAACCACCCGCTATTTCTACAAAGTAACTTTTCAAAAATGGGGATTCGATGTTTTAGAAGCTGAAACAGGTGCAAAGGGTTGGCAAATAATCAATCAAAATAAGCCAGATCTCATTGTACTGGATATGATGCTTCCTGATACGAATGGATTCGAATTACTTAAAAAAATTAGAGCTTTTGACTCTACCAAAAAAATACCTGTCCTTGTACTTACTTCGGATAAAGATATAGTGCATGTGCAAAGAGCTCTTCAGTTGGGAGCCAATCATTATAGTGTCAAGGGAAAGGATTCACTGGAGAAGATCAAAAGTATGATTTTCAAATTGTTAAAAAAGGCTTTTGAAAAACAAATAAATATTTCGGATCCATCTTCCTCCTAAAAAAAACTGTAAAGTAAGGTTACTCTCATAGTAATCTTCAACCACAACTCGTTTAAATCGTTAATTAAAAAAAATCTACTATTTAATTTACATGGATTTTTGACCACTCAGTGGTTTTCACCACTCCTGTGCGTAAAAAAAGGTATCCGTTTTACACGTTTCAGTCAACAATACTGCCCAATTTGCTACAGATACAATACCGAGTAAATCTAACTCTTTGGTCTAAAATGTCCGAATATATTTACAGGGATTTTATCTTCAAAACTAATTTACCGATATAAAAACAAACAATCCTCCTGAAGGTTTTATACCCTCAGGAGGATTATTATACAATCAAATTACTAGAATAAGACTATTGGATCATCACCTACCAGGACATTGTTCAGCAACCTTGGGATCTATATTCTTGTTACCATAGGCCTTATCAAAATGGTTTTTAAAATCCCTGGCAAGTTTTTCTGCCCTCTTCTTAAAAGCTTCCTTATCATTCCAAGAATTCTTTGGATTCAAAATATTTTCTGGCACCTCAGGACATGATTTTGGTATCCAAACTTTAAAAAATTCATCCTGCTCATATTCAACATCAGCTAATTTACCGTTAAGAGCAGCCTTTACCATTTCTCTGGTTAAATTTATATCCATTCTATCGCCTTCTCCATAAGGAGCACCACTCCAGCCTGTATTGATCAAGTATACTTGGGAACCGTGTTGTTTCATTTTTTCTCCCAGCATACTGGCATAAATATCAGGATTAAGCGGCATAAAAGGTTCTCCAAAGAAACGACTGAAGGTTGAAACCGGCTCCACAATACCGGTCTCAGTACCTGCTAATTTACTGGTATACCCCATTAAAAACCAGAGCATAGCCTGTTCTGGTGTGAGTTTTGAAACCGGAGGAATAACTCCGTTTGCATCTGCTGTAAGAAAAAGTATAGTTTTAGGATGTCCTGCTTTTGAGTCAGGTTTAATATTGGATAAATACCTCAAAGGATAACTTGCTCTTGAATTGGGAGTAAAACGATCATCATCAAAATCAAAACTGCCATCCGGATATATCATGGCATTCTCAACTAATGCGCCATGTTTTAAATAATCATCTTCATGCATTACTGCATTATAAATCTCAGTTTCCTTCTCAGGATTTATATTGATAAATTTGGCGTAACATCCATTTTCAAAGTTTGCAATCCCTTTATCTGACCAGCCATGTTCATCGTCTCCTAATAAGGCACGACTTGGATCAGCAGAAAGCGATGTTTTACCTGTTCCTGATAATCCTAAAAGCAAAGCAGAATCCTTTTTTTCTCCTTCATTTGCCGAACAATGGAGAGGAAGAATTTTTTCCATGGGAAGAATATAATTCATAACTGTAAATATTAATTTCTTTATGCTGCCACCATAAGCAGAGCCAATAATTACACCTAAATGTCTATCCATATCCATAGCCACTATCATATCTGTTGTTTTCCCATCCGGAAGTTGACGCAGATGTCCTTTGTATCTGTTTCTCTCAAGTTTTTCATAGGGTAAAGCAATCAAGGTAAATGGTCTTTCATAAAAACAACTCTTGCTTAAATCTTCAGAAACCGGTCTGAACATATTATCGGTAAAAAGAGCTGATGTTGCCCAATCAGTTATTGTTTTAACTGGAAGTGCAAAGAAACTATCAGCTCCGACTATTCGATTGGTAATATAAATTGTTTCTTTCTTTTCCAGCAATGATAAACCATCCTGGAGAGCCATATCAAAGGTTTCTTCTGTAATTGGTATGTTATTAGGACTATCCCAATCAATATTTGCTTCACTTGCTTTTCTTTTAACTATAACTGTATCCTTAGGGCTGCGACCGGTTGATTCTGGTGGAGTCCAGGTTGCTAAAGCTCCATTAGCTGAAACTATTGCCTCTCTCCGCTCTACCGAGTCCCTAATCAGTTCCGTTCTCGGTAGATCTTCTTTTATCACTTCAGCTTTCTTTTCTAATAAGGTTTTAACCTCATTTTCCCAATTCAATTTTGCCTCCTTTTTAATGATTGTTTTATAAATATTTAAATTATTACTGATAATTTTCTATTCTCTCCATAATCCCATACGAAGAACATCCTTATATTCTCCATCTACAAACACCTCATTACGCAAAATTCCTTCTGCTCTAAAACCCAACTCCTCATTTAAACGTATATTGTGGATATTTGTATCAAAAGTGTTTAAATATATCTTTTTTAAATCTAAACTACTGAAACCATATTCAATCCATAGCTTGGTAGCTTCTTTGGCATATCCTTTACCTCTATAATTTAAATTTCCAATTAATTTTCTCAATTCAGCTTTTAGATGATTAACATCATAATTAAGAAATGCTACAGAACCAATAGGAGTATCGTCTAAAAGCGTTATTATACCAATAATATTGGAATCCGCACTCAACAACTCATTAATACTCATTTCTCTAGCAGTTATTCGGGATAAAAGAAATCTTTTACCAGTATTATCTTTTAACCACTTCTCAAATAAATCTCTATCTTTTTTCTTATTCATCAATCTAACTTTAATATGTTCTCCAATTAATGGTGGAGTGACTAATTCATCTAAATATTTCTGAATATTATTATACTTTAAATGAGCACTTAATTTCTTATTACTCTCTTCTCCCATTGCATAATCTAAAAGTATATTTACAAACCTTACATAATCAATCTGTTTAAATCCATAAGAAGCTCCTTCTTTAACAAAACTCCTGGCAAGAGCTTCTATAGTAGGTTCTGGTAAATTTAAATCTGAAGATTTCATAAAAAATTATCCAATTTTATAACCTATTTTTCTTAAAAATTCTTTTCTTTTTGCCATATCCTCCTCTGTTTCAAATCCTTTGGGAGAACTTCCATCCACTACACCAACTATTCCTCTTCCTAGATCAGTCTGAACGATTAAGACTTGGGTCGGATTTGCTGTTGCACAAAATATCCTGCAAATCTCAGGAACATTACGAAGTGAATTCATAATATTGATAGGGAATGCATTTTTCAAAAAAATAATAAAACTATGACCTGCTCCAATATTGGCAGCATTTTTTTTAGCCAGCTCAATGAGTAAATCATCCGTTCCTGTATATCGAATTAAACAAGGACCTGAGGCTTCACAAAAAGCAAGACCATACTTTATATCCGGAACTGTTTGAACTAATGCTTCCTGAATATCCTCAACTGTTTTAATAAAATGAGATTGTCCTAGGATAAAGTTGAAATTATCCGGATTTTCAATCTTTACTTTTTCAATGTTCACATCTCCTCCATTTCTTATCACAGTAAAATTACTAGGCTAAAAATTGCCATTTCTTTGAACATTAAGATACAAATTAAACCAAGCATAATCAATTATTTTCTTTATTTTTCTTTTAATCTCTATTTTATGTATGTTTTCGTAATATTACTTCCTTTAATATGACTTGGAACTCATATTTATCTTTACTTGAGCTTATTTCATATTATTCTCTACCTGATTGCCTACTCCTAAAATCTCATCTTCACAAAAAAAATTTCCTGTAATCTGGATATCAAGGGGATTTAACAGGGCCGTAATAAAAATTCTCACCCAATGAATCCTTTCCAAATTCATCCATATTGGTTTTACCAATAATTATTATATTTTCTTTTTCTAATTTATTAATAACGATTGTATTATAGGGGGAGAATAATTTCTTAGAATTTTAGACCCACAGGTCATAAGTTTATGTTGATAAGTTATATTATCTTATACAGCTATAATCAAACCTGCTACTCGCCCACTAACTTCTTTGGATGGTTTATAATCTATATTTTCTGCTCGCTTAAGAGCATCATCAGAAAAAACAGTGATAAAAGCGTTTAAAACCTTCTTCTTTTTAATATTGTTAAGATAGTATTCAACCGTATGTGTACAGCTTAATTCACAACTATTCAATATTTACTTGTAATTAATAAAAAGACTCATTATTTACTGTTTTTACTATCTGAATCTTTATCATCCTCTAATTTTTCAAATTCGTCCTCAACCTGCTTTGTTGCATTCTTGAACTCTCTAATACCTTTACCTAATCCCCGGGCAAGTTCAGGTAATTTCTTTGCCCCAAATAAAAGGAGAATTACAAGAAAGATCAACATTATTTCAACAGGACCGATTGAACTAAAACCCATCAATTACCTCCTCTTTGTTTTTTTTTAAAAACTAACTTGACTAACCATTTTATCACACCATATAAAATATAAATCATTAACAAAGGAAACAAGTATTTTTTAGGAAATAATATCATAATTCCAGCTCCTAAAAGTAATAGAATTGAAATAATACCTGTTATAAAATCCTTTTTCAAACTAATGACAGGCCAGTTATAAGGAACTGGACTTATCATAATAATACTTAAAAAAATCATTAAAACTACCCACCAGCTTGAGACATCGATATTTATAAAAGAAGGAGTAAAAATCCACAAAGCTGCAATGGTTACAGCACTAACCGGAAGAGGTAGACCCGTATATCCTATCCTTTTTCCCTGAGTATTTAATACATTAAATCTGGAAAGTCGGTAAACACCTGAAAAAATATAGCAAAAACATACGACTATACCCCCAATACCATAATTTTTTAAAACAGTGGTGTACATTAAAAGAGAAGGTGCTAAACCGGAAGAGACCATATCAGCTAAAGAATCAAATTGAAATCCAAATATGGACTCTGATTTTGTAATTCGAGCTATGGCTCCATCCCAAGCATCAAAAATAACTGCAAATATTATAAACCAGGCAGCAATTTGATTTTCTCCTGAAATGATTTTTACTATAGCTAAGAATCCAAAAAATAAATTTAATGAAGTAAATATATTTGGAATAAAATATAGTCTATTTCTCATAAAACTTTCCAATTATGGTCTCACCACCTGTTACATAATCACCCTTTGATATTGTTACATCAATACTATCAGGTAAAAAAAGCTCTACTCTGGAACCAAATTTTATCATACCATACTTTTGAGCTATCGTAACCTTCTCCCCTTTTCTTATAGTACACACTATACGACGGGCAATTATCCCAGCAATCTGTTTTACAAAAATTTTTCCAGCTTTTGTTTTAATACCAATTAGATTTGATTCATTTTCCTGAGAAGCTTTACTTTTATAAGCAGGATAGAATTTGCCTTTTGTGTATTTTAAAAATATTATTTCACCACTGATTGGAATACGACTGATATGTACATCCCATAAAGATAAATATATTGAAATCTTAATAAATTTTTTCTTAAAAGATAACAGTTGTTGATCATATTCAATCTCTATAACTTTTCCATCTGCAGGGGATACAATAATATTTTTTTCATCTGGTATTTGTCTATTAGGATCCCTGAAAAAATAAAAGGTGAATAAAAGTAATAAAAAAATAAATATCCCTAGAACTAACAGAATAATCTTCTTATAAATAATCCATGGAATTATTGTAATAAAAAATAATAGAGTAATAACAATTAAAATTACTATTGGTTGATACAATAAATAATCTCCTCTTTTTTACAGCAACCTTTCTGTTAACTCCTTATATGCTTCCGAAATATCTTCTTTATTAAGATAAAACCATCTACTTCTCTTTTCTTTCATATCCCAAAATTGACAACTATCAGGTGTTATATCACTCGCCAGCATTATACTCCCTTTCCATCTACCAAATTCTAAATCAAACTTTCCCAGTTTAAATCCTCTTCTCTCAAAATAAGATTTCAGTACAGCATTTATCTTGCGAGAATAAAGATCCATTACTTTAAATTCTTCATCAGTTGTATAATTAAAAGCTAAAATATGATCCATATTAATCATAGGAAAATTAAGTTTTTCATCATTAAGATAGTACTCAACAACCGGACACTTCAGAAACTCACCTTTTTGAACTTTGTACTTTTTCCCAAATATTCCAGAGGTAATATTCCAAATTATAATTTTTACCGGTATCATATCAATCTTATTGACAAGAATCTCATTTGCTTCAAGCCGGTTTTTAAAATGAGTAGGTACATGAAAGCTTTTTAGATATTTATATAATCCCACTGCAATTGAACAGTTATTCTCTCCTTTCCCTTTGATTTTCTTTACTTTCTTCTTATCTTTATCTGGTAAATTATCATTAAAATGAATAATTTGGAATTTTTCATCATTCATTGCAATAATACTTTTTTCATCCTTGTTAATTAATATCTTTCCTTTCTTAATATCCAAAATAGAATCCTCCCTTTTTATTATAAAATTCCAACTCGTCTAAAAATTGGATCGATATTTCGCAACTGATAATCTAAATTAAAACATCTATCTATCTCCTCTTTTGATAGATATTGAGTAATATCTTTATCACTCTCTACCATTTTTCTGAAATCTTTACCACTTTCCCAGCATTGCATTGCTACTCTTTGCACAAGTTTATAAGCATCTTCACGGGTAATATTCTTTCTAGTTAAAGCTAAAAGTAATGATTGGGAAAAAATTAATCCTCTTGTCTTCTCTAGGTTATCTTTCATCCTCTGGGGATATACGATAAGATATTGAATAATATCAGTCATTTTATATAACATATAATCAAGAATGATGTTACTGTCCGGTAAAATAACTCTTTCTACAGATGAGTGGGAGATATCCCGTTCATGCCATAAAGCCATATTTTCCAGACCAGCCATTAAATTTGAACGAAGCAGTCTGGCAAGACCTGATATCCTCTCACAGGTTATGGGATTTTTTTTATGAGGCATAGCTGAAGAACCCTTTTGTCCTCTAGAAAAAAATTCTGCTGCTTCATCTACTTCTGTCCTTTGTAGATGACGTATTTCAAGAGCAATCTTTTCCAGTAATCCTCCCAATATAGCCAAGGTTGATAAATAATCTGCATGTCTGTCTCTTTGAATAACCTGGGTAGATACAGGAGCAGGTTTAATATTAAGTTTACGACAAACAGACTCTTCCACTTCCAAATCCAGATGGGCAAAAGTACCAACAGCACCAGATATTTTTCCAACTGAAATAGAATCAATACTTTGTTTTAGCCTTTCAATATTTCTTCCGGTTTCATCATACCATAAAGCTAATTTTAATCCAAAAGTAGTTGGTTCTGCATGGATACCATGAGAACGGCCGATACATATAATATCTTTAAACTCAATAGCTCGTTTTTTTAATACCTCTCTAAAACCTTTAAGTTTATTTAAAAGAAGTTCGCCTGCCTCTTTTAACTGCAAAGAAGTAGCCGTATCAAGTACATCCGAAGAAGTCATTCCCTGATGAATAAAACGAGAATCCTCCCCTACCTTCTCTGCAACACTGCTTAAAAATGCTATAACATCATGTTTTACAACTAACTCAATTTCATCAATTCTATCAATATCAAAAGCAGCTTTCTCTTTTATATTTTCCCATACTTCTTTGGGAATCTCTCCTCTTTCTGCTTGGACTTCACAAACTGCTAACTCTACTTCAAGCCACTTTTTATAACGATTTTCTTGGGTCCAGATAGCTCCCATTTTAGGAAGAGTGTATCGTTTTATCAAAACATCCCTCCTTTGTTTACCATATATATCTTATTAATTTTTTGTATTTAAAATCAAATTTATTTTTGTTAACTTTCCATCACGATAAATTATCAACTCAAGCTTATTATTTTCTCTTATATCAATACGATTTATTACTTGCCTTACATCATAGGTAGAGCTGACTCTCTCATTATTGATCATAACCACTACATCACCTACTTTTATATCAGAATGATCTGCAGGAGATCCTTTTTCGATTTTCGAGACAATAACACCGTCTCCTGGTGATATCCCTAAGCGTAATGCCATGATAAAGGAGAGATCTTTTACCTCTAGTCCAGTTGAAAAGGATCTATTAATCTTACCTATCTTTTTTAATTCCGGTAATATCTCTTTAGCTCTGTTTACAGGAATAGCAAAACCAATTCCAATTGATGTTTTTTCATATTGACTTCCAGAAAAAATAATTGTATTAATCCCTATACATTCACCCAAGCTGTTAACCAAAGGACCTCCACTATTTCCTCCATTTATAGAAGCATCTGTTTGAATCATATCCGTATAAGATCTGCCTTCAATAGCATACTCTCCTTGGAAATCCATATCTGTAGCACTCACTACTCCTACGGTTACGGTTGGTTTTGCACTAACATCAAATAATCCAAAGGGATTTCCCAGGGCTATCACCCACTCCCCGATAATAACCTCATCAGAATTACCAAGAGGGATGAAAGGGAAATTCCCTCCCATAATCTTTAATAAGGCGACATCATATTTTTGATCACTACCAACTAACTCTGCATTGTATTTTTTACCATCTGTCATGGTAACCACAATCTCTGTTGCCTGATGAACTACATGTTCATTGGTTAGAATATATCCATCAGAGGAGATTAAAAAGCCTGATCCAAGTCCTTTAACTTTTTGTTCATACTCATAAGGCTTAAAGTAATATCGGAAAAATGAATCATTAAAGAAAGGATCTTGAGTATAACGCTTTATTTGAATAACATTGATTCCAACAATTGCTGGACTAGCTCTAGAAACAGCATTAGTTATAGCATTCTTTCTTGACATGTAAATATCATCATTAAAAACTGTTTTCTGCTCATCATCAAGAGTAGTGAAAATTTGATCTTGAGCAGATTCAACTCCTTTGCTGTCACCATTCTGTTTTTGTGAACAAAAAAGTAATGAAATTGAAAGAGAGGAAATTATTATTGATATTAAAAATTTTTTTAAAACCATTTCAGAATCTTCTGATTTTTTTTGAATACACAGAATTCTCTTTTTAAATATCTGTATTTTCATATTTTATGCCCAATTTCTAAAATTATAAAAGCCTTAAAAAATAATACTGCTTAAAAGCCATTCTATTTTACTTTCTCCCAATCAGCTAAAAATTTCTCAATACCAATATCAGTTAAGGGGTGCTTCACTATTTGATCAATTACTTTAAACGGAATTGTAGCTATATGTGCTCCCATTAAGGCAGCATCTACAACATGAAGGGGATTTCTTATACTTGCAACAATCACTTCTGTATCAAAGCCAAAATTATCATAAATAGTGACAATGCTACTCACTAATTCCATCCCTACATGGCTAATATCATCCAATCTTCCCACAAAAGGGCTAGCATAGGTAGCACCAGCCTTAGCTGCAAGAAGAGCTTGGGAAGGAGAAAAAACCAGAGTCATATTGGTTTTTATATTCTCATTTGAAAGCTGTTTCACTGCTTTTAAACCATCCTTTGTCATAGGGATCTTAATGACCATATACTCATCAAGTTTAGCAAGTTCTCTTGCCTCTTTAACCATTCCTTTATAATCCAGTGCCACTACTTCTCCACTAACAGGTCCCTTGACAATTTCACAAATCTCTTTTAGAATATCTCTAAACTTTGCACCTGTTCTTTCTACTTCACGTGAAATAAGAGTAGGATTGGTCGTTACTCCATCGAGAACACCAAGATTTGCAGCTTCTTGAATTTCATCTACATTAGCAGTATCAATAAAAAATTTCATGTAAACCTCCATTTATAAATCCAGAGTGAAAAAACTTTTATTCTTTAAACTCCCTTGTGTTCTTTGCTACTTTGGGTAATTACATTAAATCCTAATCCAAACATTTAAAGCTATCAAAAGAACATTAAATCATTTTTTTAACTTCAATTCTACTTTTTAATTCAAAATTCTCAACTCTTAATTATTTCTACTTCTCCAGATTCTTTGCCCCCATCAATCACTCAGAAAAACTTCTTCTTATTCTTGATCATCAGAATACCACTGTTTACCAACTGATAATTACTGCTCATTTTTTTATCATTTATCTTTTGTCTAGCTTCATTATTTCTTTAGTAATTCTACTTTTCATAATGTACTCTAAGCAGATACAATCCATGAGGAGGTGCTGTAGGACCAGCAAGCTCTCTATTCTGTGCTTCTAATATATTCTTAAAATCCTCAGGTGTAAGTCTACCTCTCCCTACCTCTAATAAAGTACCGATTATTATCCGAATCATGTTATGGAGAAATCTTATTGCTGTTATTTCAAAAAAAAAATCATCTTCAAATTCTTTCCATTCTACATTATGAACAGTTGAAATATTTCCATGATATCCTTCACTTATTTTTTTACAAAAAGAGATAAAATTATGTTCTCCTTTTAGATATTCTGAAGCATTGACAATCGGATCCAAGTAAAAATTACATTGAGGATACCATTTATATTGTCTGCCAATAATCCTAGGTCTTTTTGAGATAATATATCTGTAAGTACGACTAATTGCATCCCTCCTTGCATCAAATCTTTCTAATTTCTCTTCTGCCTCAATAACCTGGACATCTTCAGGTAAATAACTGTTTAATCCCTTACTAAAGGCTGAAATAGGTACTATGCTATCGGTTTTAAAACTCACAACCTGACCTAAAGCATGAACTCCAGCATCTGTTCGTCCTGCTGCAGTAACTCTGATTTTCTTTTCTGTTAATTTGAATAATCCTGCTTCAACTACTTCCTGCACCGTTCTTTCATTAGGTTGTATTTGCCATCCAGCGAAATCAGTCCCTTCGTACTCTACCGTCATTTTAATATATCTACAACTCTCAGACTTTTGTTCCATTGTAATTGCTATTTAGATCCTATTGCTTTGAAATTTAACCATATACTATTATAAGTAAAGTTAGGGAAAAAAGCATACACAAACAAACAAAATCATTTTTTCTTAACTCTAAATATAAATAACTAGTCCTTCCTTCACCTCCTCTATATCCCCGAGCTTCCATTGCCAAGGATAAATCATGAGCTTTTCTGAATCCTGAAATAAATAGAGGGACAATTAAGGGTATAATACTTTTTATTCTATTTATTATATTCCCCTCAAATTTTGCCCCCCGTGAAATTTGAGCTTTTTTTATTCTTTCTGATTCCTCAATAAGGATGGGTATAAAACGCATTGCAATGGAGATTGTCATAGCTATCTCATGGGCAGGCAAACCAAATTTAGCTAAGGGTTTTAAAAATCGTTCAATTCCATCAGCTAAACTCATAGGAGAAGTGGATAAAGTAAGTAATCCTGCAAGAACAATAAGAATTATTAAACGAAAAGTATAAAAAAAACCTTTATAAAGACCTTCAACTGAAATATTTACTTCTACTATGGGTATTGTTAAAAAAATTCTTCCCGGAGTAAAAAAACCATGAAGTAAAAAGGTTATTAAAAAAAGTAGGAAAAATGGTCTTATATTTTTCAATGCTAATGTAAATCTAAGTTTTGCTAAGTAATACAAAAAAAATATTACTATTGATAAAAAGAAAAGCATTTCAATATGTTCTGTTATAAAAATTAATAACATCATAATGAAACAGGAAAAAATTTTTATTCTTGGATCCAGAGAATGAACAATAG
>CAYUAG010000109.1:0-11960 GCA_964442615.1 uncultured bacterium | reverse complement strand
TAGCTATTGAAGGAGGTCCAAGGACTGTTCCCGAGGGATTTGAGAAGCCCTGGCCACCAATAACTCAGGATGACATTGATGCTGTGGTAGCTGTACTGAAAAGAGGGATTTTATGGGGGCCAATGGAAGAGGAAGTCCTTGGACTCCAGAAGGAATTCGCAGAATATATAGGCGCAAAGCATGCGCTGGTAGTTAATTCAGGAACAGCTGCTCTTCATGCTTGTGTTTGTGCAGTGGGTGTTGAAGCTGGCGATGAGGTTATTACTCCAGCCTACAGCTTCTGGGCAACAAGTCAGGCTGTGCTTGCTCATCACGGGATTCCTATTTTTTGTGATATTGATCCTGATACTATGAGTATGGATCCTACTAAAATCGAGGAGAAAATTACAGAAAGGACAAAAGCCCTGCTTCCGGTACATGTGCATGGATTGCCTGCTGACATGGACCCAATAAACGAGATGGCAAAAAAATACAATCTTAAAGTAATTGAGGATGCAGCTCAGGCTATAGGGGCGAAGTATAAAGGGAGGAATGCAGGTCTATTGGGAGATATTGCTGGTTTCAGTTTGAATGGCAGTAAAAACCTTCCCGCAGGTGAAGGAGGCATTATTGCAACCAATGACGACGAACTTATTAGCCGGGCGCGCCAGATGGCCATGTTTGGAGAAAAGGCAGTTCCCAAGGGAATGATCCGGCTGTACGATGCTGAGATTATGGGTTTTAATTATCGTAACAATGAAATGGCTGATGCTTTTTGCAGGTCTTTTCTAAAACGTTATGATGAACTGCAGGCTAAACGCATAAAAAATTGTGAATATCTTAATAAGGAGTTAGGCAAAATTAAAGGAGTTAGGCCGCCCCAAGTTCCGGAAGGATATACCACGACCTGGCATTTATACAAGGTAAGGTTATATCCTGAAAAACTGGGAATAACTGACATTCATGTAAAAAGGTTTAGATGGGCAGTACAGAAAGCACTTCAGGAAGAAGGATTAGATTTGTTTGAATGGCACAATATGCCAGTTCCTGCGCAGAAGATATTTATGAAAAGAGATGCGTATGGAAGAGGTGCGCCCTGGACCTGCGGTCATGCCAGAGAAGAAGTAAAGAATATGGTTTATGATCCGTTTGATTATCCCGTTACAGTGGATATGTTTGATAGGTCTTTTTGCATCAAACCGATTTATCCACCAAACGATCTTAAGCTCATGGAGTATTATGTTGAGGCATTCAATAAGGTATTCGATAACCTGGATGAGGTTATTGAGTTTTCAAAGAAGATTGAGTTCCCCACTATGCTGGGTGAAAAGAGAAAAATATAAGGATAAGAATCCTTTACGGAATATATAATACAGGGTTATTAGCCACCCTGATTTTGAATGACCAGACACAGTTGACTTTTTTCTATTTATGTTATTATAAAAACAAGTTTCAATATTTAAAAAATTTTATTATTATTTAACTTACGATGAAAGTTGGAAAAATAATAAGAAATTTAAGACTGGCCAAGAATATTAAACTTAAAGAGCTTGCTAATGTGACAAATATGTGCTTATGATTCCTTTAGCAGAAGATAAAGCTGGAAATTAGGACTAAAAGGGAGGTGGAAAAGCAGACAGGCCAATCCAGTTTGGGATAAAAGAAAGTTTTTCAGGGAAAGCGTTAAAGAATTTAATTTCTTTTTAGAAGTTTTCAAAAAAGAATAAATGATGTCAATTTCACTAAAAAGACTTTTGACATTACTAAATATTATACCAGGAGAGAATGATGAGAGTTCAGGAAGTAAAAATTACTCCACTTGCGGAAGTTACTAAAGAAGAATTTGCGCCTTATGGTCAAATCATGGGCCGGGAAGAAGGAAAACCATATGAGGATCTTCCCATTGCGAGTTATTGGACTAAGAATGCCGATCTTGGACCGGATAACGAAAAATTGGATACAGGGTTGATCATCTGTCGGAAGGTAGGTAGAAAGGTTACCATGCTAGAAAGACATCCCCAGACCTCGGAAAATTTTATTCCCTTAGTTGGGGAAGTTATCTTTGTAATGGCTCCAGCTGATAACTCAAAGGCTCTGCCGGATTTAGCAAATATCCGAGCTTTCTTCCTGGATGGTACGCTGGGTGTGGCTTTACACAAGGGAACGTGGCACTATCCACCCATTCCCATGAGGGAATCTGCCAGATTGGTCTTGTTGCGAAAAGGTAAACTTTCGGATGAGGAGATAAAAGATCTAAAAGATCTTGATGTAAAAGTAAAGGTCGTCATGTGAGCCAAATCCAATAAGTTTGGCTAATTTTACCTCTGCATGAAGAAAACGGGAAATCTTTTCAAAGCGCTTGATACCCAATAGAATGATCACTACAACCCCCAAGCACATTTTGTAGTCAGGAAATGGTTTTCTTTTTCTCTTTATAGGATTTTTTCTATTGCGTTTCCTTTTAAAATTAACTACTTTGAATCTTTTGGGGATTTTGATAATATCAATAAGGAACCAGGCTAAAAGAGTAAAAAGCCCATACTTGGTAAGAGCATCTCCTTCAAATTTAATCTCAATATCTTTGATTTGTATAATAGTCCTCCTTGACTAAAGAAATTAAACCTATCATATAACTATTATACAAGATTTTGGACTTTTATCTTTTTATTTAAGATAATATTCTGATTAAAAGTTGATTTATAAATTTTTCAAAGAACAATAGAGTTTATCTAAATTAGTATTAGAAATCATTTTAGGTTGTTTAGGGATTTTCGTTAATATTAGCAGTGAAGTTAGATCTTTTGTAAAAAGAGCTAAAAATAGGGCCGGGGGAGGTGAGAAATTAGGAAATAAATAGGCTCATTAGCTGGGATAAAGGGAAGTTTTCCAAGAGAGAAGTGTCGAAAATTATTTTTTCTTTGAGATCTTTCCACAGAAATTAGATTATGAAAAGGAGAGTAAAATGGGTTTAACTATAAGGAAAATTATAGTTAGCGGGTTGATAACAAGTTTTATGCTATGTGGGCTATTTACCTTAGGAGTTAGCGCTGAGAAAATAGTCCTGCGATACGCTGATACACCTTATGCGAAACCTATCATGGAATATCAAGAGAACTGGATTAAAGCTTTTGAGGCGAGATACCCCAACATTGATATAAGGATAGATAGAATAGCCTTCGCCGAATTTCAGGAAAAGTACTTGATCCAAGCTGCAGCTCACGCTCTTCCTGATCTTATTTATCTCCAGGGACCTTGGATGAGAAGGTGGATAAAAGCAGGATACATTGTAGACCTTATGCCTTATGTTAGAGAAAATGAAGCGCTTGCTAATTTAGATGACTATTTTTCTCTAGCTTTAAAGCTTTACCGGTACAAAGATGGACTGTATGGTTTGCCCATGGATACAGGACCTGCAGGACCGATGTACTACAATGTTGACCTATTTAAAGAAGCTGGTTTGGAATCCCCTAAGAAAAGTTGGACATATGAAGGAGAATTTTTAGATGCAGCAAAGAAATTGACTAAAGACACTAGTGGGGACGGAATAACTAATCAATGGGGAATGGGCAGCATCTATAGTTATGACACACTTAATAGAGGTGGTGTGGCATGGGATTTTGCAGGTACATTTCTTATGCCCTTTGGAGGAAGGTTTGTAAATGATGATGAAACAGAGTGCTTAATTACTGAACCAGGGTCAATAAAAGCTTTAAAATTCTGGATAGGTTTGATTCATAATTACCATGTAGCTCCTCCTCTTGAGATAAGTCAGGGTTTAGAAGGAAAGGTATTTCAACTTGGGAGATCGGGAATGGGGTATGGAGCCTCCTGGACTATTCCTGTCCTGAGTAGATTCAGAGAAAAAATGGGCTTAAATTATGATGTTATGCATGTTCCTGAAGGCCCGGCTGGACGATTTGTCGGGATCATGGGAAGTTGTTTTGCTATAACTCGGGATTCTAAATATCCTGAGGAGACCTGGCGCTTCTTGCGGTTCTATATGAGCGATATAGGTCTGGCTGGCTGGGCTCTTGCCGGGGCTGGAAGTCGTGCTCGAAAATCTGCTCTCAATGTCTGGGAAAACATGATTGATTACCCCAAGCACCGTAGTATCTTCCGAGAGACTCTGGAGGAGTACGGAGTATATGGAAAACCACTAGGTCCATCTGCTGGTGAGGTAAATAAAGTTGCTTCAGAAGTGTTAGAAATGGCTTTTCTTGGAAAAATGAGTATTGAGGAAGCAGCAAGGAAAATAAAACAAATGGTAGATCCTGTGCTAGCAGAGTATGCTGAATAGAGCCTATTATTAACTCCCCGCTGAGGGACATTATGTTTCTCAGCGGGGAGTTAGAAGTATTAGAATGTCTGGCTCTTCTCCAAAAAGTGTGGTAAGAGATGTAAAACAGAGATATGTAAAACTTACTTTCTTATCGCGTAAGGCCTCTATCGTCTAAAAAAAGAAATAATAGTGCAAAATGAATACGAGTTTATATAGTAACTTCAAGATTTATCCATGATCCTAGTATAGTTAAGAGGATTATTTTTCAAAAATAGTTATTCTAAGGATAAAGCTATGAATAATCCTATTTAATTTTGAGGATAAAATACTCATCATCATGAAAGTCATAAGCAATTCTTTTAATAACCTTGATCTTGTTGTTCATTCCCTCAAGTTTACCTGAATTTATTGGGTACTTTGAGTGATTTAACAGACCATATCTATAATTCTCCAGGGTTTTGATAAAGTCTTTAAGGGCTCTGATATTACTTTCTCGTGCTCTTTTTATCCAGGAGTTAAGGAATTTTTCAGCATATTCAATATCTCTATAGTCCCAATAGTCTTTTCAGGTCATCCTTCAAGATAGAGGTTATATTTATGTTCTCATTTTAAGGTCAAGAAGTCTATGTTAAAACGTTGCAACAAATTTGAGTAAAACCCGTTTTTTAAAAAATATAACTGAAAAGGGAAAATTAACAAATAATTTTTTTGATTTGCAAAGATAAATGAAATGTTTCTATCTTACCACACTTTTTGGAGAAGAGCTGAATGTCTAAGCGAAAAAAGCTAACTAAATTGAGAAAAAGAGAGGAAATTAGTTTTTATTTATTCATTCTTCCCTGGATAATAGGATTTGTTTCGTTCACAGGAGGGCCTATCTTCGCAACTTTAGGGATAAGTTTAACTGACTGGTCACTTTTTGGTTCTCCTCATTGGATAGGTTTAAGCAATTATGTAAAATTATTCAGTGACCCTTTGTTTTATAAGGCCCTTGTGGCCACTTTTTATTATGTAGGAGGGAGAATAGCTCTGCTAGTGATTGCCTCACTATTAATTGCAATTTTACTCAACCAAAAATTATGGGGAATGACGGTGTTTAGAACAATTTATTATTTACCAGCAGTTATTACAGGAATTGTTCTGGCTATGATATTTCAACAACTATATAAACCTATCTATGGACCATTTGCCTATTTTCTCTCTCTAGTGGGGATTTCTGCACCAACATGGTTAGTAAATGAAAAGTGGGCAATGCCTGCTCTAATATTAATGAATTTTTGGATGATAGGACCAACCACAGTTATTTTTCTAGCAGCTTTGCAGGGAATCCCTAAAGCTTTGTTTGAGTCAAGCAAAATAGACGGAGCAAATTTTCTGCAACAGTTTTTTTATATTACTATACCCACACTATCTCCTGTAATTTTGCTGATTATTGTTATAACAACTGTTCAGTCCTTTATGGTTTTTGCAGAACCATATGTCCTGACTAGAGGAGGACCAAATTATACTACCCTTGTTGGTGCCTTGTATATATATCGGGAAGCTTTCAAATATTATAAATTAGGGTATGCTTGTAGTTTTTCCTGGATTCTGCTTCTGGTTATTATGGGTTTTGTTGGGCTTCAGTTTTTACTCTCCAAACATTGGGTACATTATGAGGCAAAAAAGCAATAATGAATAATTCACTCAGGAAACTAAACATAAATCGGAAGATAATTTATAAAATATTACTTTATGGAATATTGGTGATCGGAAGTATTGTATTTCTCTTCCCAATTATATGGGCAGCGTCCCTTTCTTTAAAAGATTATGCCCATGTTTTCGAAATTCCTCTCAAATTAATCCCTGATTCCATAGTCTGGAGGAATTATCCAGAGGCGTGGAGCTATTATCCTTATACAAGATTTTTACTCAATAGTTTCTTTGTTTGCTTTATGTGTGTATTAGGGGATGTTTTTTCCTCTTCTTTAGTGGCTTTTGGATTTGCCCGGTTAAGAAGTCGGGGCAAAAATATTTTATTTATCATGGTTCTACTAACGATGATGATTCCTTACCAGTTAATTATTGTACCTCGATTTCTTATATTTCAGAAAATAGGATGGGTTGATACCTTTAAGCCTTTATGGGTAACTACTTTCCTTAGCTGGCCCTATTTTGTTTTTCTATTTAGACAATTCTTTATGAGTATTCCCTTTGAATTTGATGATGCTGCCCGTATAGATGGCTGTTCCTTATGGCGTATATATTGGAATATCGTTCTTCCGCTATCTAGACCTGCTTTGGCAACAGTAGCAGTTTTTTCGTTTGTGGCTAACTGGCGAAGCTTCTTAGCTCCTTTAATTTATCTAAGCTCGCAGGAAAAGTATACTCTTGCATTGGGACTGGGTTTGCTTCAGACAAGGCAGTATGTAGAAGTGCCTTACGTCATGGCTGTTGCAATGATTATGATAATCCCCCCCATTATTATTTTTATTTTTACTGCGAAATACTTTCTTCGGGAAATTTCACTATCAGTATATAAATAGTTTTGCAGAGTTAACTAAAATCAAAAAAGGAGTGTAGGATGAACAAAAAACTGGGATCGAAAGAAGTTAAAGAATTCGCACTTTCACATGGTGCTAGCATGGTAGGAGTTGCCCCTGTAGAAAGATTCAGCGAAGCTCCAAAAGGGCATAGACCGACTGATTTCATAAAAGATGCTCGTTCGGTTATTGTCCAGGGCATTAGGTTATTACCATCAGTTGTAGATTGGCGTGATTATTTTAAAGAATCGGAAGAACTATTGCCTGCAAAACGGGATTTTCTTGCCTGGGGTATCTATCACAAAGGCGGTTATGAAGTGGTTAATCGTAAATTAGAACTATTGGCTCTGGATATGGCTTTGTTTTTAGAAAATCAAAGTTTTAGGTCTATTTTTTTTCCTGCAACTGGTCCCTATGATTTTGATATAAATAGGCTGATGATTCTGCGCCCATATTGGTATAGGTTACGAGAAATTGCCATGGAAAAAGAGGAGAGGGAAAATAAGAAGGAATATGAGAAAGGAAAGATAAAAAAGAAAGGTTTTTACAGTTTCTCTCACAGACATGCTGCAGTTCTTGCAGGATTAGGCAGATTTGGTATAAATAACTTGGTTTTAACCCCG
Organism: uncultured bacterium; assembly: GCA_964442615.1. Taxonomy (GTDB): domain Bacteria; phylum Zhuqueibacterota; class QNDG01; order QNDG01; family CAYUAG01; genus CAYUAG01. Next base: position 4,557 of record CAYUAG010000109.1, on the reverse strand, counting down.
GATTATGGACCTAGAATGCGTTTTATATCTGTAATATCCACCATGGAAATTGAACCAGATCCCTTGATAAAAAAAGAGATATGTCTATATCCTAAATGCACAAAATGCATTGATGAGTGTCCATTTAAAGCACTTACTTCCCCACATAAAATGGACTTGTGTGGTCTGAAAAGGCTTGTTTCAGATTTTGATGAGGATAAGTGTCCTGATGAGTACCCGATATGTGGAGGGGTTTGCATAAATGTGTGTCCTATTGGAAAGTAGGGAAAAAAATAACTAACAAAATCAGAGAGTCAATACTTAGTAGACCGTTTGTACAAATCCCAGGACCTAATCCAATTGTTGCGGTAGGTGGGGAAGGAAGCTGGGATGAGAAGTGTATCGAGAGCTGTGATATCTTCAAGGATTATGAGACGTATTACCTTTACTATCATGGAGTGTCAATGGAGGGCGAGGATTCCTATCGCATAGGTGTAGCCATTGCTTCTCATCCTTTAGGCCCCTGGAAGAAATATTCCAAGAATCCCATTTTAGATTTAGGGCCGAAAGGAAGCTGGGATGACCAGCATGTTGCCTGCGCCTTTATTATTAAAGAGGGAACTGATAAGTATTATATGTGGTATTCGGGAGGAAGCAAGAGGAATTTGGTAAAAAACCCAACTAATAAACCAACCCTGAAGTGGGACATAGGATTAGCTACCTCCTCAAGTCCGATGGGTCCCTGGAAAAAGTATGAAGGCAATCCCATTCTGGAAGACTTTGGCTATGTGGGAGGTGTGGTCAAGAGAAAAGGAAAATACTATATCTATTGTGAATATCCCATTGCTGGCTTTGACCAAGTTAATTTTGACTATGGACCGATTGCCTTAGCTACCGCTGATACCCCGGAAGGTCCCTGGAAAAAATATGAAGGCAATCCTGTCCTTTCCCCGGGTGAGTGGGGCTCCTGGGATGATGGTGGATTCTCTGAGGCAAAGGTTTTCTATCGAGACGGTGTATTTCATCTCTTCTATGGTGGGGCTAAGCTCCATCCAACTCGCAGACTTACCCAGGAGAGCATAGGTTATGCCTATAGCTTCGATGGCTACAACTTCACCAAATACAGTAGTAACCCTGTTGCCTTGAAAGAAAGGAATCCCAATGCTTCAGCCCTTGCCGAGGTGCACTCATTTTTTGAGCCGCCCTTTATTTACCTTTATCATACCTTACGGTATGTTTCAAGCCCCAGTTCTAAGCTGGGAACAGAAGACATTGAAGACCTGGGAGTACAGGTTCTGGTACCTAATATACCATTTCGCCTGCCCATGCCAGTCCTGAACAGGATGTCTCTCAGAGCTGGGCAGGTCAGTACCCTGAAAAACTGTCCTCCAATAAGTCTTGAAAGCTCCTCATCCTTAGCCCTCACTGCCGAGTGTACCTATGATGCCGGGGCTAAAGTTGGATTGAGGATGCACGTGAGGTCAAGTTATGACGGGCTAAACTTTGATACCACTGATTTTTACACGTTTGATAACCATTTTGAGTCCAGATAAACAATGCGCAGAACAGTAGAGTTAAGTCCCAAGGTGAGATTTATAAAAATTTTAGTTGAGAACTTATCCCGCACTTATGACATTAAGGACCTGCAAGTGACCGCCACCTTAGGTAGTTAAAATTGGGATGACGGTGGATTCAGCAGAGAATTTTCCACATATTATGATTATTCCTGTAGACGAGTTGTTCCATAACCAGTCGTGAACGAATAATAAAAGCAATAGAGTTTACAAATCCAGATTGTATTTCTATTTTTTAGAGAATAATGAAATCGAAAGAGAGATTTTTAGCAGCTTTAAATCTAGATCAACTGGATCGAGTGCCCTTGTTTGATTTTCTTGAGAGCCAGAATCTTTTTAAAAATTTAATTGGATATCGACCCTCACAATATAAGGCAAAAGAAGCGGTAGAGGCTGCTTTTAAATTAGGACATGATGCTGTAATGATACCTTTCGGTGGCGCTGTGCCATACCAAGATAAACGAGATGCAGATATATACGCTAATGAGTATGTTGATGAGTGGGGAACTAGATGGAAGAAGACAGGGTATTCGTGGCCTGTTGATGCACCAATTGCTTATCCTATAAAAACAAGAGATGATTTGAAAAAAATGAAGATTCCGGATCCTACAATGCCAAAGCGGCTAAATGATATAAAAACTGCAATAGAACTTACAAGAAACAAAATCGCGATAATAGGAGGAATCTTGGGTCCTTTTAGCGAAGTTTATTATCTTATGGGTTTGCAAGCCCTTAGCATTGCTGTGTACGATGATCCAAATTTAATAATAGATCTGCATAAGCTAACCAGTGAGTTTTTTATTGAAGCAGCAAAAAGAATGATAGATATAGGAATTGACGCCATAGTTATTTTTGAAGACCTTGCATTTCATTCAGGGCCTTTCCTTTCACCTGCTCATTTTAGAAAATTTACTCTTCCTTATCTTGCTGAATTGGTGCGAGAAATTAGGAAAAGAGGGGTCCCCGTGATATTTCATAGTGATGGAAATCTGAATTTAATATTAGAGGATTTAGTGGATATAGGGATTAATGCCCTTAATCCCCTGGAAAAAAAAGCCCATATGGATTTAAGCAAAATCAAAGAAAAATATGGTAAGAGAATATGCTTAATTGGCGGCATTAGTAATGAGGTCTTAAGTAAAGGGACAGTGGAGGACGTGGTTAGAGAAACACTCAGGGCTATAAAGATCGCAGCTCCCGGGAGTGGATATATCCCGGCCTCGGATAGTGGTGATTTGCTGGACACGATGCCTATAGAAAATATCTGGGCTATGATAAATACAGTCAAGAAATACGGCAACTATAGCTATCTTGGACATACTAAATAATAATAAAGGCAGTTTAAGAATTGACTCTTTAACCTTTCGTGCCGTCAATATCTCGTTAGAAGTTATGATAGATTGAGGAGAACCGCCATTCGGTTTAAGGAGTCTCACCAGATAAAAGTCAAGTAAAAGACTGAGATTATTTTTAAAACAGACTCTTCCTAAAGGCAAAAATTGAGGAAAATTTTCACCTTGCAAATTAACAATTTTCTGAGGTTGGGACAACTCGACATTTTTGAAAGTCATTAAGCATATTTTTTTGTGATTGTGGCAAGTGAAATTATTTCTCGGATTCCACGTCAAATATGAGTTTCACCTGATAGATTATCACTATTCCATATTCCAAGAAAGAGCCGGTTCACCAAGCCTGTAATCACATTTCGAGAGGAACCTCGCCTTGAGATAGTGAGAAAGAACTTTTTAACTAGGCAAATTACCTCTAGTTTTCAAAAAATCAGATTTAAGTCAAAAAATCAATAGAAAGGGGATGATAACTATAAAAAACATAAAACTCGGAGTTAAATTCTATTATACGAAGGAGGTGAGTAAGGTATACTAATATCTCTTTATTTTAGTATATCGTATAAAAAATGCTTAAGAATATACCTGTATGCATTTCACCGGATTTAATGCATGCTCTTATGTCTATGGGTCATAGCGATGAGATTATTCTAGCAGATGCTGATTTCCCTGGGGCTTCATATTCAAAGAGACTCATTCGGGCTGACGGAGTTGACGTTGCAACTCTACTTGATGCAATTCTGCCTTTTTTCCCTTTGGACCGTTTTGTAAAAAAACCAGTAATAACAATGGATTATTCTGAGTGGGGAGATGAACCAGAATCGTATGAGAGGTTTAGAAAAATCATCAAAAAGCATAATAAAAGCTTTACTAGCTTTGAATTGCTTAAAAGATTCGATTTTTACAAACGAGCTTCGAATGCCTATGCAATTGTAATTACCAGTGAAGTCGATGGTAATCTGATCCTAAAAAAGGGTCCTGTTATGATGTAAATAGGGCAGAACGTACAGGAATTTGATGCTTTAAATAGCATATCAAAAATGTGGTTATGAATGGTTACAAAAAATGGGATAGTTCCAGCAAAAGGTGGGCAGTATAAATTATTATCTGATGATCAGATTAAAAATTTGCATAATGCCACTATGGAACTGTTAAGTGAAGTTGGAATGAAAATCATGCATAATGATGCACTGGACCTGATGAAAGACAATGGTTGTATTGTGGATTATGATAAACAGGTTGTTAAGATTCCTGAAGATATTTTAATGAAGTATGTTAAAATGGCACCGAGTGAAATATGTCTTTATGGTCGGGATCCTAAATATGATGTACATTTGAGTCCTTTAAATGATGTTTACTCTTTGGGTGGTGCCGGGGCCCTTAACTATATTGATCTCGATGGTAAGCGTAAACCCTCTACAATGAAAGCCTTAGAGGATTTTACACGCCTGGAAGATACACTGGAAAATCTAGATATTGCTCATTTTATATTAACCTATTTTCGGTAATTGAAGATTTTACTCTTTGAAAAGATCTAACAAAAAGTGAAAAGTAAGGTGGTTGAATTTGACTAAAACTCTCTCCTGATGTATAATAGAGAAAATTCATTGAGAACATCAGGAGAAAAAAATGCCAGAGATTAAAGCCGATCTTCTCCC
>CAYUAG010000108.1:0-12207 GCA_964442615.1 uncultured bacterium | reverse complement strand
TAAATAATTTACACAAGAAGATTTATAACTTTTATACGACTTCACCTCACAGAGCATGAATGTTTATTCTGTAATCCACTTATTGATTAGTATGAGCCGTCTCTATAAAACCATTTGGGTCATACCCCTGAGCTATTAAAATATCATGTATCTGAGCTCGCTGTTTCCCTTTCAGATAAGGCGTTCGGCTCAGGATCCAACCGTATTTCCGGGAGGGAGTTCCCACAATAGCCCATTCATACTCATCATCCAACCCAATTATCCAGTAATCGCCCCAGAATAAATTAAGGCCCAGAATGCTGACAAAACTAACCTTGAGTTTGGCATTAGTAGCTGTGTCAACAACTTTGGCTGTGCCTTTGGCAGTAATGATTTCTTCCTCTTTGCCTGTACACTGGTTTACCACCCTGATTTTCCCATTTTCTTTGAGAGAATATTCAGCAGTGGTGTTCTTCACACATTTTTTCTGAAATGGATTTGGTATCTGAGCGATCTCATACCACACTCCCAGATAACGCTCCAGATCCACTGAATCTACTGTTACCGGTTCAGTTTCTGATTCTGTTTGGGACAGGACGGTGAGAGGGAGAAGTAAAGTTATTATTAAAATTGTTTTCATGGTTTTGGTTCCTTTTTGATTCTAAGCCGCAGGGGCAAGAGCCCCTGCGGAGCGATAAACTCGTTCCCAAATTCCTGTTTTGGAACGCTCATAAAACACCAGCCTGATCAGAGTCTAGTTTGTCTAATGCATTTTATCTTTAATAGCTTTACTTAAAGGTACAGCAATATTTTTACACACTGATAAAAGATCATCAGGTAAAACAATATTAAAAATTTTATCATCAAATAAATTAATTTCTTGCATTGATTTGATTCTGTAATAATAATGTGATAATTGCCTACGTGATAAATCTACTTTTCTAAAACTATTGTTTTTAGATTTTATAGAATCGGAAAACATTTCTTTAAATACATCTATAAATTTATTAGGATCATTTTTATCACAATATTTATCTTTCCAATTAATTAATATTCTCATTTTTTTTACCATTTCTTTACTTGAATATTCTTCCAATAATGAATTAATTAATTGAGCTTGTGTTGCTTTTTTTGTATGATTAGCAGCTAAGAATGCTGCTATTGCTGCACCGATAGTGGCAAAAGCTGCAATTGATGAAATAATTATTGTTGGAAATTCTATCAAACTTAGGAACCACATAATTAACCTCTCTTGAAAGCCTTATACTATTTTTTTATTAAAATTATTTTCTAAAAAACTTTACCCAAAACTCTCCGGCACCAGTTCCAGATTATTAATAGACGAATTAACAAATTCCAAGCTTTCATGAACTTTCTGAATCTCCTGATAATCCCACACCCTTAGTTTATCCTTCAAGTCTTTTACATCAGCGGCATGACGTTTAATTTTTTTGATTTGTTCCTTGTCGGACACTGCCACGACACCTTGCACAGCAGGATTGTTCAGTGACTTTAAAAGATTTATAATTAAACTGTCAATACTGCCTTTGGTCTGGACTTCAAATACATAAATAACTCTTCCCATATTTCCAATAGTAGCCTCCCATACTGTGTCCACTTTTGAACCATCGGAGACTTTTTGTTCTATTTTTGAGGTAAATCCAAGCCATTGACCAATATCACGTATCTTATCCCTTATATCATTATGTATGAATTCAACTGCTTCCGGCTGTTCTTTTTCAATTTCCTTAACAGTTTTATCTTTTTTAGAATAAATTTGACTTAAATTATCTTCTACCTGTAATTCAGACCAAATAAAATAATCAACGGAAAGCAAGGTTGTATCTTTTAATCTAGCTTTTTTCATTTCTTTGGCAATTTCTTTGCAAATCTCACACAGATGTTTATACACTTTGCCGGATAATTGATAATCATACCTTGGCAAATTTTCTACCCCTAAATAATTCAAACCGACATAGGCACGCCGATTCCAGAGCATGTATTCTTCAGGGTGGGATTTACAGAGAATTTCACTGATCATAGCAGGGCCCATGCCTTTAATATTTTTACGAAATTGATCCCAGCGATTTGCTATATCATCTTCACTCCAGACCAAATTTGCCAGCATATTTCTGAAATTTTTAAGCCCGTTATCATTTAATATTTTATCAACAACATACTGTTTATTCCCCCATATCAGCATAGCCCAGAGTGGAGATATATACTCATACACTTTCTCCTCAGTCATCTTTCGAATTTTATTTGCTGACCAGCTTTTATAATATTCAATTAGCTTTTTTCGTTCATTAATATCAGTCTGGAATTCATCTGGATTTGATTTCATATTCTTAATGTAAGAATTAATATGTGTTTTTAGTAATTTAATGTTCATTTAAACCCCCAAGATTAATATATTGTAAAATAATTAATTTATTTTTTTTAAAAGCTTCTTTACATTTCTTAAGTAAAATATCCCTCACACCATCCCCAAACTATACTTTTTCAGTTTCTTCCTTAAAACTTTTTCATCACCTACTAAATAATTCAAAGCAGCATAAAAATTTTTGTTATGACTTTTTATTTTGGTATGTACCAATTCATGAAGTATTACATAATCTATAAGATCATCAGGAAGAAGGACAATTTTGATATTTAGATTAATATTATTTTTATTAGAACAGCTGCCGAGACGGGTTTTCTGATTACGAATAAAAACTCTGTTATAAGGCAAGTTATGCTGACGAGAGAGTTCATTGAGTCTGGATATTAGTTTCTTTTTAGCCTTTTTTCGATTGATCTGAGCAACTTTATTAAGCACATCCTTTTGCTCTTTTTCTACCGTAGCCATTTTATCTTTATGTTTCTGAATCCAGTTAATTTTAGTTTTAACAATTTCTTCTGCTTTTTTAAAGGTAATGCTTTCAGGTACAGCAACCCGCACCCCTTTATACGGCTTTACTGAAATATTTAAATGTTTTGCTTTTACACTTTTTTCAAAAAGGACGGGCCCAACGCCTTTAATATCTTTTGTAACATTATTGGACATTAAAAATGCCTCTCTACATATTTCATTGCTTCCCGGCTGAAAGAAGAATAATCATCAGGATCCATCTTAATTTCAGGATGTTCTTTAGCGTATTTGGCAATTTCAAGAATAATCTCTCTTTTAATATCAGCTGATACACTTGGTTGTATTTGCCAGCCCGGGAAAATACGTTCGGAAACGACTTTTTTGATTTTTTCTGTCAATTCTTCCGGTTTTTTATACTCAAATTTCTCTTTAACCAGCTGATTAATTGCCATCTCACCCTTAGACTTTCCCAAAGCTTCTTCTTTGATAGCTTTATTAATATCACCTGTCAGTTCTTTAAGCAGTTCTAGAATTTCTTGAGTAGCTTCTTCTTTGCTTTTAATAATTTCATCTAAACGTTCCATTAAGGTTTTATAAACAGGCAGATTGTTAATCCGCACTCTCAATATTGACCGCAACCTTTTTTCAATGAGTATTTCCTTTTGCTCGTTATCACCAGGCAATTCATCAATTCTTCTCAGATAATTATCATCCACTACAAATACAGGTGTAGTTTTATTAATATTGCTTAAATCAATATGCTGCTGAATGAGCTGTCTGGTATTGACCAGATAAGTGGATATATCAGGTTTTCTATTTTTCTGAAATTGATTTAAGGCAACCATAATTTCAGCTGTCCACTTGTAATCCTTTTGATATTGCAACACATAGGGATCAGGGGCAATGGTTTCATAGGTTATCTGAAGTTCTTTGAAGGTTTTCTTAACTTTATATTCCAAATTGTTTTTATCAATATGTCTCAAGCATTTCCATAAATTACTTATATCCACACCCTGAAAAATTTCTTTAAATTTATGTATTAATTCCGGCAATGTCTTTTTTAATTCATCAAAATCAATGAGACATTTTTCAATTTCACTTTCATCAAAATTCAGGGCATTTCTTAAATTTTTTAAAATACCGCAGTAATCCAGAATCATACCGCATTTTTTTGCATTATAGGGCCGGTTAGTTCTGGCAATTGCCTGCAGTAAAGTATGATCTCTTAAAGGACGATCCAGATACATTGCCTGTTCTACAGGAGCGTCGAAACCTGTAAGCAGCATAGACTGCACTATAAGGAGTTTAAGCGGGTGTTCTGGATTTTTATAATTTCTTATTTTCTCTTTTTTCTCTTCTTCCGTATAGTGATACTTTCTCATCTCATCATTATCATTAAGCGCACCTGTATAAATTATATCTGATTTTTCCGAATCAATCATTTCATCCAGATGTTTCTTAACAATAACACATGCCTTTCGAGTGAAGCAAACTACCTGAGCTTTAAAACCATTAGGTTCTATATGTCTGGTATAGTGTTCAGCGATATCAATGGAAATCTGCATAAGCCGTTTAGGATTCATCATAAAGGTATAGTAGGAACCTGCTTTTCTTTTTAGTTCATCCAGATGTTCATCATCAAGCTCAGTGTAACGGCCGTCAATGATATCATCAAGATTCACACCGTCCATGTGCCACCGGCTGCTGCGCACCTGATAATGCACGGGCACAGTGGCCCCGTCTTCAATAGCCTGTTTGATATTGTATAAATCCAGATACCGCTCCACTTCACCGTCAGCTTTCAAACCAAAATTACGATGAGTATTGTGGTCATTTCTGTCAATGGGTGTACCGGTAAATCCAATGAAATAAGCATTGGGTAGGGAGCTTCGCATTTCAATAGCATTGATTCCCTCCTGACTGCGGTGTGCTTCGTCAATGAGTACAATAATATTTTCCCGATCCACCAGAATATCCTGCATCTCATTGAATTTAAAAACAGTGGAAATGATTACTTCCCGTTTATCATCCAGCAGTTTCTTTCGCAGAGTGCGGATGGAATTAGCTCTGGTAGTATTGGGCAGTTTAGAAGCAGTAAACGTACCAGAGATTTGCGTATCCAGATCCCGCCTGTCTACTACAATAAGGACTGTGGGATTGTGCAGATCTGGATGACTGCGCAGTTTCCAGGCGGTAAAGAGCATGGTCAGGGATTTTCCGCTGCCCTGAGTATGCCAGATGAGCCCGGTTTTCATATCCCCGGACAGCACCCGGTTCACTATCTTATTGGTTGCCCGCACCTGCTGATAACGGGCAATTTTCTTGGTGGTAACATTATCTATGGTTTCAAAAACAATGAAATTTTTTAAAATATCAAGATAGGTGGCATGATTGAACAGCCCATACACTGATCTGTCAATGAAGGGATTTTCTGACTCATCATTCTTAAAATCTTTAAACTCACTCTGAAATTCCTCAAACTCCCCAGGCAGACCGTTGTCATCCTTCCATTCAAAAAAATATTTTGAAGGAGAACCTGTGGCTGCGTATTTAAATATATGGCCATCTGTGGAAGCATTAAAACAGTTGGGAACGAACAAATCAGGGCTGTGCTTTTGATAGCGTTTAAGCTGCCTGACACCTTCTTCCCAGTTGGAGCCCTCCGAGGAAAGCACTTTGCATTCAATAACTGTCACCGGAATACCATTGATCAAAAGGACAATATCGGGCCTGATATGCTTCTCATTTTCAACTACACTCTGTGTGACTGTCTGTTTGAATTGATTGGTCACAGTGTAACGGTTATTTTCAGGATGCTTAAAATCAATAAGCCTGACCGTTACAGCTTGGCTGGAAGGATCAGTTTTAAAAGACTTTTCCCCCTTCATCCATGTAGTAAACTCTTCATTATCCTTAATTCGCTTCAGCTTATGAATAATAGATTTCGCATGTCCCTCGTTTATACCCTTTTCTTGATTAAGACTTACAATTGCTTCCTTCAGCCAGGAATCAATAAAGGGATTCTCCGTGGAATCACGCATTGGTTCCAATTCGCTGGAAGAGACATATTGCCAGCCAAGTTTTTCCAGGGTTTTGACAAGCGGCAGTTCAACCTGTTTAAGTTCGGAATACATTTCAGCTTTTTTGTTAAAATTTGTAATGTGCATTTTTTGCATATTGCTTTAAGTTATCCGGAATATCCGGAATACTTGGTTTTAAACAATTCGGGTTTTCCGAATTGTTACCGTTTGACATCCCCCTCCTCAGCAGAGCTGAGGGTCCCCCTTCGAAGGGGGACAAAAACTATCTCCCTTTGAAGGGAGACCCTCAAATCTGGAAGGATTTGAGGTAGAGGGATGTATAATCTCCACTTGAGGGGAGACCCTGAGAAGCAGGAAGAGGAGGGTCACTCGATTACCTCAGTAATTCGTTCAATGACGCCATTGATATTTTGCAATACATCAAGATTGGAAAATCGGAGAACGTTCAAACCATGCCCCTTCAGATAGGCGTCACGAATTTCATCGTACTCCAGACCTTCATTTTCATAATGCTGACCCCCATCGACTTCGATAACGAGTTTTGCGTCAGGCGCGTAAAAATCGACTATATAATTTCCAATGGGGCGTTGACGGTAGAACTGTACGCCAGCCACCTGTCTCTTTTGTATGTGAATCCATAGTCTCACTTCAGCTTGGGTCATGTGTTTTCGCAGTTTTCTTGCCCGCGCTTTGAGTTTTGCATTATAATAGTGTATTTGTCGTTTTGCCATTGGTTTTTTCTGTTCTTTTGACATCCCCCTCCTCAGCAGAGCTGAGGGTCCCCCTTCGAAGGAGGATAAAAACTATCTCCCTTTGAAGGGAGATCCTCAAATCTGGAAGGATTTGAGGTAGAGGGATGTCTCTCCCCTTGAGAGCCCGTCCCGAGCTCGTCGAGGGAGGAGATCCTGCGAAGCAGGAAGAGGAGTGTCACACCTTCGCCCTGACTTTTCCAGTAAGTAAAACTTGCATAAGACCTTTTTTTAGTTTTTCCAATTCGTTTTTTGTTTCTTTTTCTTTTTCTATTTTACTATCTAAGTTTGATAAAATACTTGATATTTTACTTCTTTCGTTCTTATCATCATGAATAAATGTTATCACTTTTCCAAATTCACATTTATTAAGTATTGGTGTTGCAGTATCACCTGCAAATGATAGTAGATATTGTGAAATACCTGTCAACAAATAATAAACGTATTCACTTGGATAGGTGGATTTTGGTATAATAGTATTTATTTGTTGATTTGTTGCACAAAGTTTAGTCGTTATCCCAACTTTTCCAATAGTCGCTCCAATACATACTACCATTACAGCACCTTTATTAAGTTTTCTCGTAACTTCAAGACCTTCTTTTGAAATATATTTAATTGACTTTGTTATATTTTTATTTGATCCCAAATCCGCGGGGCCGATAAACATAAAATCTAAAGCGTTGTAATATTCCTTATTTTTTGTACTTGGTGTAGTTCCAGTAACAATTTTACCAAAGGCATTTAATCTTATTGGTGTTATTTTTGTATTTTCTTTTTCTGCTTTGCTCCACAACATAAATGCTTTATTTACGAAAAACTTCTGCATCAGCCCTTTCTTGAGCTGCTGGGTCTCTTTAATAATCGCATCTGTCTTTTCAATGGCCTCATCCACCGTCGAGAGAATTTCAGCAATCTTCCGCTGTTCGGTGAGGGGGGGGATGGCAAGCTTTAATTTCCTTAAATCGCTCTGGTTCAGCTTCGTACGTGTACTCCCATTAATAAAAGGAAGTACATTTGCATGTTCAAGTTGATAAAAAATCCATTTAAAATTGTGACCATTTATAACTCTCAGTATATGTGCATGATTATTTACCCAACATTTTCCATCAACATAATATGCAATAGGTCTATCTCTGAATTCACCGAAATAGCCACCATCTTCTGCCATAAGAATTAAAGGTTCATTAAAAATCCATTGATTTATATAATCCACTATACCATTTGCACCATAATATGGTATTTCACCTTTTATTGTTTTTCTTGTTTTTGCGTTTAGAGGTATTCTTTGATTATCAAGAATTTCACAACATTCTTCAACCTTCTTGATATTCCAATCTTTATGTTCAATTTCACCGACAACTGTATTCATTTCAATCCAATTTTTTTTAAGTATGTATCCAAATAATTACTAATTTCCTCTCTATCTTGTTCTAATATTTTTAGGTTTTCGATAATTGCTTTTATATTCACCTCCTCCTCCGGCTCTGTCGTATCCACATACCGGCTGATATTCAGATTAAAATCATTCTCCTTAATCTCTGCCATATCCGCAACCGTACAGTAGCGCTCGACAGTTTTAAATTTATTAAAGGTTTTAGCTGTTTTTTCAATATCTTCCTGGCGAAGGTAGTTCTGGTTCTTGCCTTCCAGATAGTCCTTGCTGGCATCTATAAAAAGCACCTTACCTTTGCGTTTAGAGGGTTTGTTGTCATTGAATAAAAGCAGACATCCCGGCGACCCAGTATTGTAAAACAGGTTTGACGGCAAACCGACAACCGCTTCTATCAAATCTTTCTCCAGAAATTTCTGGCGGATTTTGCCTTCGGAACTGCTGCGAAATAGTACGCCGTTGTCCATGACAATTCCCATACGGCCGCCGGGTTTGAGGCTGGCATACATCAGCTGCAGCCAGGCCCAGTCGCCGCTGCCCTTAGAGGGCAGGCCGAAAGTGAACCGTTCGTAGGGGTCTCCGTCCTTCCACCGTTCATGATGCCAGTTGCTCTGGTTCCAGGGAGGATTTGCCAACACTATGTCAAATTGCTGCAACTTGCCATCCTCCAGATACTTGGGATTGTCAAAGGTGTCTCCGTGGAGAATATGGGCACTGTCAAATCCATGTAAAATCATGTTCATCTTGGCAATTACATAGGTATTGCGGTTCTTTTCTTGGCCGAACATAAACAGCTTAATGGGATCACCGCCATGTTCCACCAGATAATGGGCTGCCTGAATCAGCATACCTCCCGAACCGCAGCAGGGATCATAAATGCTTTCCAGCTCATGGGGCTTGAGCATCATCACCAGACATTTCACCACCATGGCTGGTGTATAAAATTCACCTCCCTTTTTCCCCGCATCATCAGCAAATTGTTCGATCAGGTATTCATAGGCATTGCCAAGCATATCACCGGAGATATTCTGATTACCCAGTTTCAGGGTATTAAAATGCTGAACCAGACGAGAAAGGGCCGCATCGGGCAGGCTGTCCTTATCATTAAAATCAATCCGTTCCAGAATACCGTCCAGTTTAGGAGCATTGGCCCGGGTAACCTTGGTGAAAACGTCATTGATTTTCTCACCGATATTAGTGGAGACTTTAAGTATATCGTTCCAACTGCACCCTTTAGGCTGGTAAAAACTCGTGTACATATCCTTATTATCCGCTAACTCTTTTCCTGCAGTCTGAATAATTTCTTCCTGTTTCTCATCAAACACATCACTAAGCCGTTTGAAAAAGAGCATACCCAGTATATAATTTTTAAAATCCGCGCTGTCAATGCTGCCGCGCAGGATGTTAGCTGATTCCCAGAGGTGGGTCTTTAGCTGCTGAAGGGTTAATTTATTTGTCATCATAAATCCTTATTCTTCTTCATGTATATAATCTCCCTTGCCAATGATGGCTTCAATTCTAAATTGAAGTCTTTTTTCAAAATCTTCTAAATCATCTTCTTTCCAAGTGATAAAATTATACTGCCTGTTATCAAAGTGTATTTTTTTAAATCATCTTCTCTACATAGCCAAATTACTGGTAATCCAAATCCTAATGCATAGCCTGATTCAAAATAAACTCCACCTCGTTGATTTGTAAAGTCAGCAATTATAAATTTACTTTCTTTGATATCTGATATTATTTCGTCATCAATCCGATTAACATGTTCCTTTTTATCAATACGATTGGGTTTATAACCTGCATTATAAACAGCATTTTCGATATGAGATAATAATGAATCCAAGCTTTTATCAAACCACATTGCAATAAAAGCAGTTTGACTGTCAATATTTTTTCGCTTCAAGTTTTCTATAAATTCCCATCCTGGAGGTGTTATAGAAAAAACATAATCTAAAGATGAGGAATAAAATTTTAAAAAATGTTTATAATTTGATAAATATTCATCGAGTATATACATAAATTCACTTACATTACAAGCCCATGATATTGATAAGTGTGGTAGATATTTTTTAGCATCTTTCAAATCTTTTTCTAACAATGTATTATTAATAATTTTATTTTCAATATTCGCTAATAATCCCATTTTGATTTTAATTCTTTGTCCAATTAAAGGGTATTTTTTTGAAAGATATTTAATGTATTTTGTTGTTTTCTCAGCTATATTAGGTGTTGGAATTTGTGATAAACGTTTGATGTTCTCACTATCAATTTCAAAGATTTGATTTTCTCTCAGCCATCCTGATACATTTGCAGTTTTATCTTTTTGAGTTATATGTTTTTCTATCATTGCTAATGCAGTCTGAGTTATCCTGAATGTACCACATCGGTAACAATTTATCTCATAGTTATGTGATGATTTATTATAATATTCAGTTGGTGAATTACATATTGGGCAGGGATCCGATATTTCGTTAGCCATTTTTTCACCTAAAATTAATTTGCATTAATTTCAAAATATAAACTTCCTCTCATAATGCCTCTCCAAAAATTACCTTCATCCGGTTCAATCTCGGATAAATACTGAAACCATTTGTTATCTGTAACCGCGAGGTAAAATTTCATTTACAACACCATTAACCAACTTTATATTTTTCTCCACTCCCTCACACCCCTGACCCAGCATGCCTGATCTCCACTTTCTTAATAGCTGAACTGTTAAAAGGGCTGAGTACCTCAATGGGACTGATGTAATTTTTATCCGCTGTATCTCCAGTCACCGTTGTATAGGTTATAGACCAGGAATCATTCAGCTGGCGGTGGGAGGACAGGTCAGGACCAGATCCTCTGTATACATCATCGGCAATATCAATGAGTCGGTCAATCACCATTTTCCGATGCTTTTGGTTTTCAGGATCAAATTTTTTTAGCCCGTTTACGGTGCTGTCTGCAGTAAAACGGATCTTTTTCTCAAAGTGAGCCCTTACTTTAGTTTCACTTTCTTTATCCATGACTGCTGCCTCCTTTAAAAAACTATTTACTTTAAACTGTATGCCTATCTGAAAACTTTCAAGAAGGTGAGTACTTTATTTGAACTGTATAATTTTTACATAATGATTTTTAACCAGCATATCATTAAAAACTCGGTTTTTTATCTGTAGAGGCTGGAGTTTCTGTGGCGCATCAAAGTAATTATAACATTTGATTAACAGGTCATTTTTTTGCAGATCTTTCCAGTAGCTTAAAGCTTCCGGAAGAAAATATTAATAATTTTAAATTCGTAACACCTAAAACCTACAAAAGTAATCTTAGAATATCAAGAATTTTTCATTATAAAATTTTAGCTCCGGGTTTCCGGGAAGGTGAGTAATCTTTCAAAAATCCTTTTTTCACCTCATCATCCCCATGCTCAATCCATAAATAATACCATTCAATAAAATCCCTGCCTAAAGAATCAGAATCCTGAATCCCCTCCCATTCTCTACTTCTTCCCTCCTCCTGAAAAAAACCGTATTATAAGCACAATAAAAAGCACAATACCAGCAATGAGAAACCAGGTCTCATAGCGGAGAACAAACTCGGCCAGGTATGCACCTATAATCATGCCCACTACAACACAAAAGGTTTTAAGAACACCAATATCCCAGATTGTTCGGGTTTTAACTTTTTGGTCTGCCCATTCAAAGAATGTCATGGTTTTCTCCTTTAGTTTGTGTATAAAGTTGATTGAAGTTACCCTTAAATCAAGTTTGTACTATTTTCAAGCTGCTTTATTTGAAAAATTTTTTTATACTCCCATGAAAAGGGGGAAGTAAAAATTTCCACCCTCTATTAAAAAATATCTCTACACCCCAAAGTTATCATAACTAATAAAAGTTGATAAGTAATATTAAAGTAATTACAGCATTTGATTAACAGGTAATTTTGTTGGACTAATATCACCTGAAACATACAAAAGTAAAATTGGAATATCAAGAATTTTTCTCTGAAATTTATATATTTTCAATGTAGACTTTTCTGGAAGCTTCCAGCTTCGGGGGAGGTTAATAATCCATCTTCTACATAGTAACCACATTAATTGAATCATAAACAAAATCATGTTCAAAAAATAGCAATTCTTGTACACCGTTTTTATACCCATGCCCTTAAATTCTCTTGTTTGCTAACACTTCAACAAGCTCAGTGCAGGGCTCAGGACAG
>CAYUAG010000107.1:0-12222 GCA_964442615.1 uncultured bacterium | reverse complement strand
CACTCCCTTAAAATTTATCTTTGATAGATGGTAGCCGAATTTGAGTTCTTAATTAAAATTAAAAATTGAAAACAATCAGTTGTGAAACAATTGCTGTTATTTGTATAATTTTCTATGAAAATTTTATTTTTCCTAAAAGGCGAATTTTTACCATTTAATTTGAATATTATCATATCTCCTGTCGCTAATTTTGAAAGTGCCAGGCTATACCTCCTTAACAATCCATTGTACGGTTGAAGATGGTAATATGTAGGTTCTGGCTTACCAGTTTTTTTATCCCTTATAGTATATGAATTATAATATGCCAGATAAATACTCAATACTCTACCTTTCACCAGTGATTCTTTTTTATGCTGTAACATAGCAGCAAATCTTTTATCTTTTCCTGAGCGATGTTGATACACATGATACCCTCCCCACTGTCCATAGAACTTTCTGGAGATAGATTCAGGGAGAGATTCATATATCTTTATAAAATTATTATAAATTGCTTTTTCTCGTATTTCTTTATCCCTTTTCTCATAATATGAATATGCGTTTATACAATTATCTATAATGAAATCAAAATCAAACATATTTTTCTTTAGATAATTTCTATACCTGACATTATCATTCTTTAACTCTTCTTTTAGATTATTTATGAGTGTTTTAATATCATCAAATAAATCATCGCCATAATTTTCCCTGATAAAATCATTTTTATCTAACTCTTTATAAATTTCTCTAATGTTATTGATATATGGAGGCTGTGCTTCTTTTGACTTTTCAGGTAACAAATAATTAAGCGCTAAAATGGCAGCATCTGATTGATGTTCCACATCAATTCCTATAAAAATTATTCTATCATCTTTTGGAAGGGTAAGATTATATTTTCTCATTTCTTTCCAGAATTCAAATACCTCGTTATTATAACCAAAAGTTCCCTTTAGGGTTTTAATATATTTTTTAATATATTTTTCTTGTCCAGTCTCTAAATATCTGTTAATTAATAAAGCTCCTGAATAACCTTTTTCAGTAATATGATATCTGATATTAGCTTTCTGATTGAAATATTTTATTAAGTAAAATTGTAAATCATAATTTTTCATGGTGCCATGATGTTCACCAGTAAAGAATATATCATGAGTATCAAGATATGGCTCCAATAGCAAAAATGAATTAAGAAATTCTTTATGAGAAAAATCAATTGAGGTTAAGTTGGATTTAAGATATTCTCGAACTTCTCTTGAAAAACAGGAACCATGTATATAAAACCAGGAAGCAGCAAAAGTGATAAAAATTAAAGCTATTAATCCGATTTTAGCCCAAATAATTTTTGATTGATAGCGCAGCCATCTACTAATAGTAAAAGCACATGAGGAGGTTATAACATACAAAACTACTACAGGGATTAAATCGTGTAAAACAAATTCAACTGCACTTCTATCACCAAAAATTTTAGCAAGCAAGAAAATAAAAATGATACCAGGTACAATTGAAAAAAACCATCTTACTGTTGCTTTTTTTAAAGAAATTCGAGCCAGCCAGCCTGATATAAGGGCTAGAAATAAATACATAGGAATAAAATCAATTCGATAAAACCACTTTATATAGGCAATAATCAACAAAAAAATAAAATTTGAAAAACTTAAAAGTATGATATTTCTTATTGATCTAGTAATTTCCTTCTTTCCCATGAACTACCTCCACTTAACAGATTCTATGCTCTATCGAGACAATAAAATAACTCGACACCATTATTCATAGAAGAATATTAATATCCAATCATCATTACCAATGTAATGAAGGTGTCTAAAAACAACTACAGAATACACAGAGTAATAAATGAGGGCACAGAGAGTAAAATTCTATTTATATTTATTTTTTGATTTCTTTGTATTTCTCTGTGAACTGCTATAATAAAAAGCAAGCGTTTTCTCGCTGTTTTTAAAAAATGTTATTTTGTTCTTTCACATAAGCTAGTAAACCTTCCCGGAAGCTTAAAGCTTCCGGGAAGGTGACAGCCTAAAGCATTATGGCCTATCCATATAAAATCTATCCGATATTTTCTTAGCTTTATGCTCCTCGATTAAAGACAGAACAAAATTTTTGTATTTTGGACCGGACCTGAAAAACATCTCCCAAATCGAACTATCAAACAACTCACTGTCCCCTCCATTCACCCAATACAAATAATTTGAATATGGCCAGGTACCGGGTGTTTTCACCAAACCTGCCCTAACAGGATTCAGATGGATATATCGGCAGACGTGCATCAACACTTCATCTTTATCAATTAAGATTCCTTTGAACCGGCCCTGGTACAGAGGACCTGTTCTACCCTGCTGTTTGTTGAAGGCCTGAGTATAGCTGTTGAATGTGTTTTGAAAACATTTCTGAATACCTGAGTCGTGATTTTGTTTTGCAACAAAATGATAATGGTTTGGCATGAGGCAATAGGCTGGTACGCTGACATGAAACCGTTTGATATTCTTTATAAGAAGGCGACAACAGTATTGATAGTGATCATCAGACAGAAAAAGTGTACATGCGTTGACGCCTCTGTTAAAGATATGATAATACTGGTTTTTTACAAATTTTATTTTACGGATTGGCATATCTGACCTTTTTGTTTAGGTTTTTCCGTTGTTAAACCTTCCCGGAAGCTTCAAGCTTCCGGGAAGGTGATATCACTTACGCTGCAGCTATTAGTTGACATTATTTACTTAATAATCTATACCAATAAATAGAAACAATACCAATCAAGATAATCGCCAACACAGCACCCGGAACCGCAGACGGATAAGCATTCATTATACCCTTCCTTAAAATATCAAAAATTGCACCTGCACCCAAGGCCAGAGGAATGAGCGACAGATTAAACCGAAATACAAAAACATAAGCCAGGAGATAAATAACACCTGAAATCAGTCCTGATATTAAAAAGAAAGGTATGCTGTCTGCTGAATTTCCTGCAACCATAAAACCCATTAAAACAATCAGAACAGCAAAAATAATCCTGCGTTTAGTCCAACCTATAGTGAACCGGTCTATTGCAGTAATTATCACCAAAAGCAGAGTAGTGCCCAGGATATACCCCGAAATGGGACTAAAGCCATCCTTTAACAGGGGTACATAGTTACTCAAGGCAGCATAATTAGCCCATAAAGGTTCTAAGGATGGTTCAAATAAGGTTGAAACAATTGATGAAATGCCGGCAATCAACATTCCCAAACCAAAACCTGCTCCTATAAAGACTGTTGAATTTGGGGATAGAGATTGTTTTGTTTTCCAGCTGGTGATTAATCCAATGACCAGTGCTGGACCTGCAGAGATAAATAATATTCCCACTACACCCAGGGCAACAGTCATAAAAATCTGGTTAGTGAGCGGTTCAGCTGTTGAAAATCGAGACATCATAGACGGCCATCCGTTGAATATATTAAAAATCCCAAGAATGAACAGTAAGGTAAAAAAGAAGAGAAAAGCTGAAACAGAAAACTCTTTCCGGCTCCATTTAATAATTGCAGCAATAATTCCAGCTATAAATATTAAAAATATCATTATACCGATGAATATTTGTACGATTTGAGTCTGATTATGCCGATTTCGTTCCTGCCGTTCCCATTCCTCTGGAACGTGGATGTATTGATAGGTATCAACCACTTCATCGCCAGAAATCTCCACTACAATCCGTGCTTCACCTTCTTTTAAGGGATTGTTCATCTCATCTGCGAATGTAAAAAACCAATCTTTACGCTCAGGAAACTTTGAAGGTTCAGCAGAGATCTCTTTCAGGGTGGAAGCATCCAATTGGTATTTTTCTTTGAGAATCGAATGTGCGATCATACGAGCTTCATCTTTGTTAAGGCTGGCTCCGGCACGTGCTTCAGGAAGAATATGTCTGAATCTTAGAACCTCATCTTCCTTTGCTGTAAAGATCTGATATTCTTCGGCTCGCTCAGCAACATCTCCTTCAAACTGCACAAAACGGCATCTCCACTGAGGAATAGGAATATAGTGACCCAATAATTCCTGATATTTTTCTTTACCCTCATTTTGCCAGATAAAACGATCATCCTGATCCAAAGGTGTTTGAACCGTACTTAAAAGCTGCCATGTATCTGATAATTCAATATCTTTTTCTGCTAATGCTTTTCGAGCAATCTTTTCAGCGCTGCCGCGGTTTAAGGTCAGGGAAGGTGCATAGTTATGGAAATTCGTGGTGAAGAACCAGATGACCAGACCCACTATTCCCCCAACCATAACCAACCAGCACCTGCCTAAACTCAATAAAGGCTTCTCTTCGACTTTGGTTTCTACCGGCTCGGATTTTACTTTTTCAGGGGGCTGCCAGGAGCGATTGTAATCTTTCTCCTTAACATCCTGCCATTTTTTAGCACGAATTCTTCTCCATAAGATGATAAATAGAGGTACAAAGGTCAGGATAATAACCAGAATTCTGTCAACCCAGATACCCGACGCAGAAGATACAAACAAGGGCATCCCGATCCAGACAACATCAACAGCATAGTGCATGATTATTGCAGGTAAAAGACCAAAATAAAGATATATTAGACCAAAACCTATTGAAGGAATAATTAATTCTACTAGCCGTGCATAAGCAGGTTGTTGTGCATAATTGGCATGACCAGAACCAAAAATAAGGGCTTGAATAATGAAAGCTGCAATGATCCAAATTTTGGGCTTTCCGAATTTTTTCCCAAGAAGTGCAGCACCTGCAATAGGAATAGCCCTGAACAAACACTCTTCCCAAAATCCAGCATGAAGAGAAATAGCGATCGAGGAGAGCCAGGGGAAATATGTTGCCAGTAAATCGGGTTCAAAAAGTGGTGATGAGGGAGTCCACCATCCCAGTACTTTGCTGGCAAACAAATAAAGCGCAACATCAAAAGCAAGAAAGAACCCGACTGCTAGATAACCACCCATAGTCCTGCCCAGAACAGGAGAAGAACCTGCAACCTCTGATGACCATAGACGCCAAAATTGAATATGCTGGGGAAAAGCTTTACGGGTGAGACTTTCTGCTGCCATAAAAGTGATAGTCAGCAGCAAACCTTCTCCCAGAAAGATTAATAGCAATTGCATGATTTGCTGCAGCAGAAACCCTTGTGCAGATAAGGCAGTATCATAGTTCATCCAGGCTAATGGCCACTGATTAATCTGTGCCAGAACCTGCATAAAAGCCACAAAAAGTCCCCAGAACAGCGGTTTACGCCAGATCACCCAACGCTGCCTGAGTAAAAGGAATAATCCAATTAGACAGCCTCCGATAATATAAAAGATCGCTGCAGCAATCAGGGCTGATGTAGAAATAGTAGAGTTGGCTGATCGCATTTCCTGATAATGACGTGAAAATGCTTCGGGTATTTTAATAAAATGAGTAAGTTCTGTGAGTTTATCACCTCCGATCACTAAACGAAGCCGATAGTATCCATCCCCAATTTGCACATCCGGACGTTCATAAACAAAGGTATGATCGGTTCGGTCACCTGGACGGACCTCCTGTGATTTTTCCACCAGCTGGAAAGCTGCCAGATCGATCCCCCATTTTTCTTCTGCCTCTGTTTCGGCAATTATTAGGGCTGAATCAGTGGATAGACTTGCCCCTGGTTCATTTTCGGGTAGTCTTTCCACAAAACCATAAGGTTTGCCCAAAGGAGTAAATCGGATAAGCGTCTCATTTGTTTCACCCTCTTTAAAATGGCGAATCCGCCAGGTATAGGGAGAATACAATTCCTGCTGCATCATCCTGGCAAAGGCCTCTGCTCCCCCAACCTCGAGTTCAACAAAATTTTTAACCTGGTTGTCAACCTGAAATGTAGCTGCTTGTTTAAATTCATCCGGCCCCCATCCATATTTATCCGCTAATTCCTGAGCTGTTTTTATGGCTGCCTGACGATCCATTTTCAGGTCGAGCGTGACGATTGGATATGCACTGGAAAAATACCTGAGAGTGAAAATTATACTACCAATGAACAGTATGGTACATACGATCCAAAAAATTGGTTTTCTTGTCATTTTTCTCCTCCTTTAAGATAGTTAATATAGACTACAATCAATGAATAATATTTTCTAAAGCCTTTTGAGCTTCTTTATTATTAGAATCTAAATCCAAAGCTTTTTTGTATTCAGTAACCGCTTGATCTTTGTTATCAAGTTTCTCATATACCATACCCAATCTCCAATGAGCATGTGACCAGCTTGGATTATTTCCGCTTGGTTCTTTCTCTAAGTATTTCTCAAAATAAGTTATTCCCTTTTCTAAATCCTTTCCTGAAAAAATAACTATCCTGCCCAATTGATAATAAGCTCCCATATTATTTTCATCTATTTCTAAAACATTCAGAAAAATATCTCTTGCCTTGTCATATTTTTTCCGGTTTTGATAAAAATATCCCAAATTAAAATAGGGCTCTGTTTTCTCTGGTTCAACTACAATGGCTTGTATATATTCATGTTCTGCTTCAGGATACTTCTCTTTACTTTCATAAACCTGAGCCATGGCTAAATGCCCTCTAACCGGATCAATCTTGATTATCTCTTTGGCTTGTTCATGAGCTTTTTCCTTACTTCCCCCTGCAATACCAGGTGCCTGAAGATAGTAATTTAAAAGCCCCATCCTTGCCTGAATATTTTTTGGATCAAGCTCTACTGCCTTTAACCACTCTTCATTACATTTTTTTGCATAGGAAAATTTGCCGAAGATAGATGCCTTCTGTGCTTTTAAACCATAAGCCTGTCCCAGCCAGTAATGATATTGAGAATTGGAGATATCGATTTCAACAGCCATGCTTGCATATTTCACCGCCTCATCTGGGTTTTCATTTTCCAAACTCGATTTGCACAATTCGATATACTTTTCTCCCTCCTTATACTCATTCACCTTTACAGAATTTACACCCTGAGAATAACTAATTTCAATAAAAAAAGCTATATTCAAAATAAGCAGACTAATAATCCATTTTCCTTCCTTCATTTATTTCCTCCTTAATTATTCCTACATTCAATAAGAATGGTTAAAGTAACTTTATCCCTGTCATAAGACAACATTAGTGATATAATAATTTAATGCTTACAAACTACTCATCAATACTTTTACAAAATATCTCTACTTATTAAACCAGTTACTCCTCTTCTCTATCTAACCATACTGCCATTTCACCTACTCCCCTATGTGACCATGCATAATAGGGAACAGCCTTCATTTCCATGTCTTTCCTGTCTGTTATACTTTTTAAAACTGTAACTCCACCCAAAAGATGGGGATTATATTCTGCCCTGAATTCAAGATCATCAGGAATCAGTCTGTCAAGTACATGAGTACCATTGTCTATTGCTTCAAAACAATAAATTATAGGTCCCCTCTGCAAAGCAACTTTATCCTTATTTGCTTTCACTTTTTTATGAGCAATAATCCTGTGAATCTCCATAGGAAAGTTTACCTCTATCCAATCTCCTCTCTTCCACTCCCTACTTAAAGCTGCATATCCGTTTTTTATCTCATAATCTACTTGTTTACCATTAACTGTAATAATTGTCTGGTTTTTACGGTCAGGGAGAAAGGTATAAAGATCACTTGGAATGGCTCTATTCCGTGCCCATCCCGGAATCCGGATACCTACAGTAAACTTTTTAGGTTTCTCTGGAGAGATATAAATTTCTACTTTTCCATTCCAGGGATAATTGGTCTTCTGGTTTATTTCAAGTCTCGTATTTCCAATTTCTAGAGAAACATTACTGTTAACAAAAAGATTAACAAAAAGATGCCTGTCCTTATTGGCATAGACATACCGGGGAAAAGAGGGAATGAAACGGCAAATATTTACAGGACAACAAGCACAACTAAACCAGGGTTGACGGGTGGCTGCACCCATATTAAAAGTATATTTCCCGTCTGACTCAAGAGGATTGGGGTAAAAAAATTTGTCTCCATGCAGAGATACACCGGAAATCAAACCATTGTAAAGTGTTTTTTCCAGAACATCTATATATTTGCCTTCTCCATGAAGTAAAAACAGACGGTGATTCCAGAAAACATTTGCTATAGCAGCACAGGTCTCGTTATAAGCTGTGGCATTAGGTAGTTCATAATCATCTCCGAATGCCTCTCCCTCATGTCTTGAACCAATACCTCCGGTCAGGTACATTTTCTTTGATACTACATTCTGCCAAAGTTTGTCAATAGCTTTAATATAGCTTTCATTTCCAGTCATGGCTGCAATATCTGCCATGGCTGAATACATATAACCAGCCCGAACTGCATGACCTACAGCCTCAACTTGATCAACTACTGGTTTATGAGCCTGTAAATACCAATCCTGATTATAGATAGAAAAGTCAGAATCATCAGAAAATTTTTTCTGATGATTCACTTTACCTCTTTCATCCAGAAAAAATTTAGCTAGTTCTAAATATTTTTCTTTCCCTGTTACTCGGTACAGTTTAACCAGACCTATTTCAATTTCCTGATGCCCGGGAAATCCTCTTCTTTTATTGGGACCAAAGGTTTTCTCAATAAAATCAGCATTTTTTACTGCCACATTCAAAAAATTTTTCTTTCCAGTTGCCTGGTAATAAGCCACAGCAGCTTCATACATATGCCCGACATTGTATAATTCATGACTGGAACCAAGATTGGACCAGCGTTTTTCTCCAGTACCGGGTGGAAGATTTTCAGAATCGATGGTTCTGGCAGTATAAAGATACCCGTCCTCTTCTTGAGCTCCGGTAATCTTTTCTATTAGTGTATCCATATATTTTTCCAACTCAGCATCAGGATGATTACTTAAGGAATAAGCTACTCCCTCCATTACCTTAAAAACATCAGAATCGTTGTAGCGTCTGCCTTCAAATGCACCTTCTATTACTCCGGCAGCCTTAGCAAAATTATCAATTCTGCCCGTTTTTTCACATTTTTCCAAAGCAAAGGGTATGGTCACTTCTCTATTAATATTCATCCTGGGAAGCCAAAATCCCTCTCTTACTTCTACATTAGTAAACTCCACTGGTGTTATGGGATAGTCACTTGTTTGTTTTTTTGTACAACCAAGCAGAATTAAAAACAGGATAACCAATATTAAAAAATTTTTCTCTTTCATAGGCCCTCCCTTAAAAATATTAGGTAGTATGGAGAAAAAAAATAGGTTAAGGTTGAAGTTAAGGTTAGGATTTTTATGTTCTTTTGCTTAACCTTAAATCTTAACCTTTGCTTCCTATCATCTCCTGGAATTCCTCCTTTTTCCATCTTCCTTTTTTCCTTTTTACTTTATCCTTTATCTTTGTATTTTTATTCTTTAATCCGAAAGTATTTATAGCTGATAGTCACCCTTATAAACCCGCGGTACTCTGGTATTAATATTTGTCAATATTTCATAGGGAATTGTACCAGCCCATTCTGCTAAGTTTTCACAGGTAATTGATACTCCATCAGATTCACCAATAAGAATCACCTCATCTTCGTTAAAGGCTGTCTCTTTTTCAATATTAACCACAATCTGATCCATGGCAATAGTACCAACTACAGGATATTTCTTACTTCTGATAATTACTTCTGCTTTATGGGACATATTTCTGAAATAACCGTCCCCATATCCCACAGGTACTGTTACTGCTCTTACTAGATGATCACTGCTCCAGGTTGATCCATAACCAACTGGATGGTCTGGTTTTATTGCTTTAAAATATACCACTCGCGATTTCCATTCCAGAGCTGGTTTTACTTTTATAGATTTCAGAACTTCTTGAGAGGGATATACTCCATAAAGAACTATTCCTGGCCTCACCATATCAAAATATGATTCTGGTAACTGTAAAATGGCTCCTGAATTTGCAATATGTTTGAGCTCAGGTGGTTTAACTGAATATTTTTCATAAATACCCAGCACCTCTTCAAACCGTTCAAACTGCAGCTTAGCATTATCAAGATCAGATGAGTCAGAATTGGCAAAATGGGAAAATATTCCTTCAACTTCTATGTTTTTACATTGCAGGCTGGTTTTCAAAAATTCCTCGGCACTATAATAGTGGACACCAATTCTCTCCATTCCTGTATCAATTTTTAAATGTACCTTTGCCTTACGCTGCATGTGTATAGCTGCTTCTTCTATCTGCTGGAGTTTTTCAATAGATGAGGCTGAAATTGTCAAATCATGTTTAATAAAATGGGGCACCTGATTTCCCAATATCCCACCTAAAACCAAAATGGGGATGGTAATTCCTCTTTCTCTTAAAAGGATCCCTTCTTCGAGCACTGCAACTCCCAGATAGTCAGCACCCAACTGCTGCATTAACTGAGCTACTCGTACAAGTCCATGTCCATACGCATTAGCTTTTAGAATAGGCATAATCTTCGAGGGTTTAACCTTCTCCTTAATGGCCTGGAAATTACCAACAAATCTGTCAAGGTTAACTTCTACTAAGGTAGGACGAACTACATCAGTTGTACTAATAACAGGATGATTGACAGCATTCTTTTCTGGATTACTGATAGACTATCTCCTCTGTGATAGGATTCTTCTTGCTCCTCGATATCTTCTCTGATAATACTGGCTGTCAAGCTGAGAAATTACTACTCCCTGTGAACTGGAAGCATGGATAAATCGATTATCTCCAAGAAAAATTCCAACATGAGTTACTCTATAACTACTATTACTAAAAAAAACCAAATCCCCAATATAAAGTTGAGAAGATGATACACTTCTCCCAAAATAATAAAGTCTGGAGGTGCTATGTGGAAGTTTTCTATCCAAAACATCAGCATAGACACGCACAACCAAACCCGAACAATCCATACCATTTCGATTTAATCCGCCATGTTTATAGGGTGTACCTATAAATGACTCAGCATATCTTTTCAGATATTCCAGTTTAGCATGCTCAGCTCGATAACTTCTTTCATCAGAAACTGGAGGTACACAACTGGTCATTAGAATTAGAAGACATCCAAGAAATCCACTATGTTTTAAAAATCGTATCATTATTTAAAGGTAATCTAAATTTTTATAATTTCGCCTTAATTTCAGAATATAAATATTCAATGTTAAATTAGATTGGATAATTTTTATTTCTTAACAAATTTTTTAAGGGTATATAATTTCTTAAATAACTCTTTTTGATTTTCAATACCGGCAATACCAGTAATTCTATTATCAATCAGACACACACCAACATACCCTGAATATGGAACCTCCCGGTACATTATCCTGAGATCTTTATATTCCTTATCATCCCACTTTTCTTTTAATTGACTGAAATAATCTTTTTCAACTTCTTGTTCAAAAACTACTAAAAACACTTTATACTCAGACTTATCTTCCTTATACTCAGCAAACACACAATTCTTCAGCACTTCCAATCCTAGAAAGTTCTCTCTAATAAAGTTTTCTGATCCTTCGGTTTTATTTTTTAAAGGTAACATTGCCAGCTCTTCAGGCAGTTCATTACTGCCAGGTAAAGCTTCTGATACAGTTTTTAGTAATGCTTTGCCCTTCTCCTCAGTTATCTCTCCCTCAAACGCATCAATTTTTATATAGTATTGACCTTTAAGCAACAAACATTGATAGGGAAGGGAAAGAATACTCTCAACACCTATATCAAGTGTTTCCTGGTCAGTACCTTTTTCAGATGTATAAACACCAAAAGCATTAAGGACGTTGCCCATATCATAAATATTCACGGTTACAGTAAGTTCATCTTTGCTCATATCACAATAATTAAGTTCCTTAAAGCCATAGGAAAGAAAATTATCTGCTGCACCGTTAATATACTCCCAGAGATTATCAGGATAGTAGGTTTTAACTTCACCTGCTTTCTGCCATCCTTTAATAGAAGGAAAATCATCTGAAAACAAAGTGATAAGCGGGAGGCATACTAAAAATACTATTAATAACTTTTTCATTTTATTCTCCTTGATTGCTAAAGCATCGTATAAAAAAAAATTAAAAATTCTATCCTCAATGCCAGATTTTTCGCTCCCTTCAAGTCTTTCAAGATATGGGAATGTCTAAAAAAAATAAATAAACACAGAAAACACAAAGCAACTCATAGAGAACAAAGGAAAAATCTTTTTTATAATTAGTTTGAGTATTCTGTGCTTTTTTCTAACTTCTCTGTGATTTCATTAATTTTTCAACTTTTTTAAACAACTCCCGATAATCTAATTCAACTGTTGAGACTGTTGAAAAACCAAATGATTTTCCAATTTATCTGTATTGTCAAGCT
>CAYUAG010000106.1:0-12652 GCA_964442615.1 uncultured bacterium | reverse complement strand
GCATTTCTCTTTCCTTTGGATCCTTAAAAGTTCCTGTGTGAATAATGTTTAAAGAATCAAGTACATGAATGGTTCGTTCAAATCCTTCTTTACCTCTGTCATAGCAATGATTGTTTGCTGTCATCAATACATCAATACCTGTCTTTTTACAGGCTTCTGCTAATGCATCCGGAGAACTGAAGTTTGGATATCCTTTATATGGTGTTCCTCCCAAGGTTACTTCTAAATTTGCGATGCTGATATCAGCTTGGTGAATAATAGGATACAGATATTTAAAGCATGGATTATAATTGTAACTATTTGATTCAGTATCATAAGCTGAATTAATTTGAGTATCATGTCCCATTATATCACCTATAAACAAAAGAGAAGTTTCTGAAGTTTTGTTTTCAATTTGAACAAAAAGAAATGAAGAAGATAAAATAAAAAAAAATAAAATATTTATATTCTGTTTTTTAATCATAAATAAAATATACGACAATGGTGCTGAATTATCAATTAAAAAAAATATTGGATTTATAAGGCAGTTGTGTTATATTAATAAGAATTTTTTCAGAAACTATTATAAAAAAAATGAAAAAGTATCTAAACAAAATTTTAAAAGAATTTAATCAATATTCAAAAAATTATGTATTTCAGTGTTTGCTTGCAACTATAACTGTCTTTATAATTTTATATATTCTGACCTTAGAACATGTAATAATTGTAGCATCAATGGGTTCAACTGCATTTGTAGTTTTTGCACTTCCTAAAAGCGTTTCAGCCCAACCCAGATGTGTTATTGGTGGTAATATTGTTGGCCTTCTCTGTGGTACAATTTGTTCATTGATCCCTATGTATAATGAATTATTAACTTTAATATTATATGCGATAGCTGTAGGATTGTCAATTTTTATTATGGTAGTTATTGATACAGAACATCCTCCAGCTTCTGGACTTGCATTAGGAGTAGCAATTAGTGGCTATACTTCAAAAGTTGCCATTACAGTAATAACCTTTTCGATTGTGCTCTCGATAGTTTATGTTCTTTTTAGGAAGCAAATTAAAGATTTAGTCTGATAAATAAACAATATGGAGGAAAAACATGCATAATAATCTCTTCTGGCTTGTACCAATAAGTTCGCTTCTTGCTTTGATGTTTGCTTGGATATTTTACAGACAGATGATTAGAGAGAGTGAAGGTACTGAAATAATGATAAAGATCGCTTCTCATGTGCGCACAGGAGCAATGGCATACCTGAAACAGCAATTTAAGGTAGTAGCAATTGTTTTTATTATACTTGCAGCATTATTTGCTTTTATGGCTTATGTTTTAAAGTTGCAAAATCAATGGGTATGGTTTGCCTTTTTAACTGGGGGATTCTTTTCAGGCCTGGCAGGCTTTTTAGGTATGAAAACTGCCACCTATGCTTCAGCGAGAACTACTAATGCTGCTAGAGTATCTCTGAATAGTGGTTTAAAAATTGCTTTCAGAAGCGGAGCAGTAATGGGACTTGTGGTTGTAGGCCTTGTTCTTTTTGATATTTCCATATGGTTCATAGTTTTAAATTACTTTGTAAAAGAAGCAAGTGCTACCCATAAGTTGGTTATGATTACAACTACAATGCTGACATTTGGAATGGGTGCCAGTACTCAGGCTTTGTTTGCAAGAGTAGGTGGAGGTATATATACAAAGGCTGCAGATGTTGGGGCGGATTTGGTTGGTAAAGTTGAAGCGGGGATTCCTGAGGATGATCCCCGAAATCCTGCTACAATTGCAGACAATGTTGGTGATAATGTTGGTGATGTAGCAGGTATGGGGGCTGATTTATATGAATCCTATTGTGGTTCAATTCTGGCAACAGCAGCACTTGGAGCGGCAGCATTTATGACTAATCCTGCAATGCAGTTCAATGCAGTTATTGCTCCCATGCTCATCGGAGCAATTGGTACAGTTCTATCAATTCTTGGAATCTATCTGGTTCGTACCAAAGAGGGAGCATCTCAAAAGCAGTTACTCAAATCACTTGGTAGAGGAGTTAACCTCAGTGCTGTACTTATAGTTGCATTTTCTTTTGTAATATTAAAATTATTGAACTTACCTCATGCCTGGGGTATTTGGGGTTCAATTGTTATTGGTCTATTAGTGGGTATTGGAATTGGCAAAGCAACTGAATATTATACCTCGTATTCTTTTAAACCAACTCAGCGCATAGCAGAAAATGCTAAGACAGGTACAGCTACTGTAATTATCTCTGGATTAGGTACAGGTTTTATATCCACTTTTTTTCCCATTATTTTTGTTGCAGTTGGAATTATTTTCGCTTATTTTTTTGCTTCAGGATTTGACTTCACTAACATAAGTATGGGACTTTATGGAATAGGCATAGCAGCAGTAGGTATGCTTTCAACTCTTGGTATTACTCTAGCAACAGATGCTTACGGCCCTATAGCAGACAATGCTGGCGGTAACGCTGAAATGGCTGAGTTGGGTGAGAAGGTACGAAGTCGTACTGATGCTTTAGATGCTCTTGGAAATACTACTGCTGCAACTGGTAAGGGTTTTGCAATTGGCTCAGCAGCTTTAACCGCCTTAGCTTTGATGGCTTCATATATTGAAGAGATTAAAGTGGGACTCCTTCGTATTGGTACAGAAGTACTTATTTTTGCTGATGGTCACTCAGTGAGTTTATCAGAAGCGAGTTTGAAAAATTTTATGGACTATTATAATGTGACACTTTTAAATCCCAAAACTCTTATCGGTCTTTTACTTGGCGCTATGATGGCCTTTCTCTTCTGTGGATTAACTATGCAAGCTGTAGGAAGAGTTGCTTCCCTCATGATAGAAGAAGTACGCAGACAATTCAGAGAAATTAAAGGTGTGTTAGAGGGTAAAACAGAACCGGATTATGCAAAATGTGTGGAGATTTCAACCCGGGGAGCACAGCATGAGATGATGTTTCCATCTCTGGTAGCCATAATTGCCCCTGTGCTTATAGGAATTATATTCGGTGTTTCAGGTGTTATGGGGCTGCTGATAGGTGCTCTCTGTGGTGGTTTTGTCCTTGCTATATTTATGGCAAATACAGGTGGTGCTTGGGATAATGCTAAAAAATTTATTGAAGAAGGAAATTTCGGCGGCAAAGGTTCTGAAGCTCACAAAGCTACTGTGGTTGCTGATACTGTAGGTGATCCTTTTAAAGACACTTCCGGTCCCAGCCTGAATATTTTAATAAAACTGATGAGTATGGTTGCTATTGTTATGGCAGGTATTACGGTTTCATTTTCATTGTTGTAAATAAAATAAAAAAATTATACTATATCAGTTTACATTTTTTTTAGGAAGCCCTGACCAGTAATTTTTTTAAATCCTGTTAGGGCTTTTTCCTATTCTCTATAATATTGTCTATAGCTGACATCAATATCAGGTTTAGTAAACAATTACTGATCAAGCAATTTTTCTATCTGTCTATTTCATTCCTGGATAAAATTGAAATAATAATTCAGAATCAAAATTGATTATTTCTTAATTTTTAAATAATTGGGATAATTTATTATTTGAATATTTCTATTAGTATTTACTATATACTTACTGCTTTAGATATTTTTCCTGATTAGGCATGATATTTGATGCTGTAATTTTTTATTAATACAATGATTGTATGTCTGATTTTTTCTTCATTTTGATAGTATTTGTATTTCCAAGAATGCAATTTGAAATATTTAATTGGTCGGAAGGAAACTGAGTATGTTTAAGAAAACGAAAAATCTCAACATACAGAAAAAAATATCAATTCCTATAATTACTGCAATTACAATATTTCTTTTTGTAAGCTCCTTTATTACTGTCCATTATATTAGGAATTTAACTAGAGAAAAAGTTGAAACTAAATCCTTAGGTCTTGTCCAATTGAAAGCAGACAAGATTGAGATTTTTTTTGCTGAAAAAATTTGTATCCTCAAGACATTTCTAAGCAATCCATTCTTTCTGGAATGGTATTCAGAGTATGACCAATATCGAAGACCATTAAAAAATGACCTTAATTATAATCAAATAATTAAATACATTAATCAAATTATCCAAGATGATTTAACTATAAAATCTATATTTTTTGCTACCGAAAATACCCAGGAATATTTTGATCATGAAGGGCGTTACGAAGCAGAAGGATATAAAGTAAAAGATCGTCCTTGGTGGAATAAAGCCTTGCGAGAAAATAAATTAATCTGTGATCTGGATGGTATTGATTATGAGGACAGTACTTTTACAGCAGCCTTGCAGCTTCCTCTTTATGGCAAAAATGGAAGTCTTCTTGGTGTTGCCGGTATGGATATTTTATTTGAGACTATAGGTAATCTAGTCAGAGAAATAAATTATAATGGAACTGGCAATGCTTTTCTGATTGATGATAATAATAGGATAATTTATTTTCCTGGTACTAGAGAAAACAGGTTATTTTTTAAAAATCTTGCCTATATTGATAGTCTTTCCAAATGGAATAATGGTTTTTTTCAATTGGGTCGGTCAATTATTACTCATAAAACTGGATTAACTGATGTGAAATGGAGGAAAGACTCCTATATTGTTCTCTATACACATGTTACACCACCTAATTCTTTATTTAACTGGTCTTTGGGTCTAATGGTACCTAAAAAAGTTATTCAATCTCCCATAAACAAGATAACAATTATTTCATATATTGTTATTTTTTTTGCTGTTGTTATTTTATCTTTAATAACCTTTTTCTTGACTTCCTCAATTACTCATCCTTTAAACAGACTCGCATATAGACTGGATGAGATTGCAAACAAAAGAAGTGATCTGACAAAAGAATTACCCATTGAATCCAAAGATGCTATAGGACAGACTGCTCATAATTTCAACAAATTTATCTCTCATATACGGGAATTGCTTACTGTAGTCATTCAAAATACATATGATGTTGCTAATAGGACTACAGAAATTCATAAACATTCGGCGGCTATTTCTGAGGAGGCTAAACAGATGTCGAATCAGGCAAAAGAGGTTGCCGATATTTCACCCCAAATGCTTGCTACCATTAATGAAATCAATGATGAAGCAAAAAAAGTAGCTGATCTTTCCAGAGAATCAAATGACTCAGTATCAAAAGGAGAATTATTGATTCATAAAAAAATTGAACAAATGGAGAATATATCAAAAGCTATTAAAATCACATACAATGAAATGGAGAGTTTAAATAAAAAATCAAAAATATTAAAAGAGACTGTTTATAAGATAAATGAAATTAATACCGAGATAACAACACTATCTTTAAATGCTTCTATAGAAGCAATACATGCAGGAGATGCTGGGAAAGGATTTTCTGTCATAGCCCGAGAAATTAAAATGTTAAGTCAGAGTACTAAAGAGATTAATAATGAGACATCAGATATGTTGGATAGTATTGGACATGATATTCAAACTCTTCATGATTCTATGATAGACTTGAGAACAAAGATAACAGAAGAGATAGGGTCGTTTAAAGAAATTGACAGTACATTCCTATCTCTTCAAAAGGATGTTGAAAACACTGATCATGCTGCCGATAAAATGAAAATCCGTATAGATAGACAACTTGGATTAATAAGCAGTATTGATTCTTCTATACAGCAAATTTCTCAAGTTACAGAACATATTGCTAAAGCCTTTTCAAACTCATTTCAGGAGATTTCTGTAGTCGATTCTTGGGTAAAAAAACTTCAAAAATCCACCAAGGAATTTAAAGTATAATTCATCTGTATTTTTTATTACCAATCATTTTTATTAGGTATATTTGCAAGACGCTAAAATTTTTTAAAACCTCTCCTGAATCAATTACAAAATAGGAATTTGAATAGAGGGAAGTAAGAGGAAAAGTGAAGAGGAAATATTGTTGAAACTGAATTTATTAATAAAAATATGATTAAAACCTAAATAAGGATTAGTTATAAAAGCTTTCTGTATAAATATGAAATCATTCTAAAAGCCTACGAAAGACATGAAATTCATAGAATATAAAAACATAAGTTCATTAAAAAAATTTAGTATATTTACAGAGATGTTTTATTTGAGTAAAAGATATTTATTGAAAATTAATAGAGTGTATATCAAGAGTTAAGCTGAAAAGGCTTAGACCTTGAGTAATATTGAGGGGTAAAGAAGAATTTAATATCATGTAGTTATAATTCTGCAGTAATGGTAAGACAATTTAAATTTCCAATACTTCCAAAAAAACTTAATCCATAATCAAAACGATATTTTCCATAAGTTATTCCTATTCCCAGAGAAACACCAGCAAAAGTTTCATTTGCTGCACCGATTTTTTGTTCTTGTCCTCTTGAATTATAACCCCAGCGGAAAAAGAAATTTTCAGTAATAGTAAATTCACCTCCTATGGCCCAATAAAGTCCAAGGAAAATACCACTTTCTGAGTAAAAGAATCTATAGAAATTAAAACTAATTAGTAGAGGCAAATGAGACAGGTGTTGGGAAATACCAAATCTTATCATAGATGGAAGGGTTTCCTCTGTATTATTGAATGAATCAACAGATTTACCAATATTTTGCAGACTAAGCCCGATGTTTAATTTTTTATTTGGGATTCTATAGAGGCAACCAACATCAAGGGCAAAGGCTGATGCTGAATAATCATCAATTTGTGAGTTGATATATTTTAGAGTAACTCCATAATGAAAATGAGGGAAAATGGAAGCAGCATAGGTTGATGATATTAAAAAATCTCCTGCATACAAGTTACCCAGATCATTACCTGCAGTATCTCTTTTGCGCATCTCACCATAGTTGATATAGGATAAGGAAAAACCAATCTGGCCTTTTGTTTTTAAAGTTTTGTTGATTCCTATGAATCCTGTTTTAATATCTGCTATTTGATTTAAGTAGGTACATGTAGAAGTAAGATCTTTAACTCCAACTAAAGATGCAGGGTTGTATCTCATTCCATAGAGATCACCTGCTATAGAAGTAAAAGCAGCTCCCATAGCTAAAGGACGACTCCCTAGGTCAGTTCTTAAAAAATCAAATCCTTCCTTTACACCAGTTCCTTGAGAGAATAACAGGACAGGTGTAAACATTAGCAAGATAATTAATTTTTGTTTCATTTTTTTATTTTTCCTTTATATATCATTGAGCCACCCATCGGATTCGAACCGATGACCTGCTCATTACGAATGAGCTGCTCTACCAGTTGAGCTAGGGTGGCTTTTGATTTTGATAAAAAGGAATTATTTTTTATCAAAATTGTATTTTTTTTTGATAGTTTGTACATTAAGTAAGTATTTTATTTTTTATAATTTTTTTTTCTTGATTTAAATAACAATTAATTGCTAAAGAAAACCAAGAACATTAGCTATTAATTTTGGAATTTATTATAAATTATCGATTTTTAATTTTTTTGTTTCCTAATTGAAAATATGGATATTAACCAGAAGAGAATGAAATTGAAATTAAAACTATCATTACATTTAAGAATAACATTCATTTTATTATTGTTATCCTTTTTTTTGAGAATTTATTATCGCGGTTATTATAGTTAAAAAATTTCTAAAAGTCAAATAAATTTTTTATATTAAATCGTAAAATCAGTGTTAAGTCATCTGTTCAACATCCTATAAAAACTAGTTAAGAAAATTTTTAAATTTAATCAAGAGGAGTATAATATTGGTTTAAATTAAATATAAGAAAATTACAATTTATTGTATTTTTTTTAAAAAAAATACAATATATAGTATTTTTTACTTGACATTTACTATAATTTTTTTTATGTTGAAATATCTCACTAACTAGCCCACATTAAAAAAGTAAAGGAAATCAATGAAAAAAAATAGCTTTACAAATGATTTATTTAATATTGAGGATAATGGAAATAAATCAAAAACAGTAGCAGTATCCAAATCTCCAGAATCAGATAATGATAAAGCTAAGGATATCACTCATCAAAAGCTGAATAAAAATGATGATTCTATTTACATACCGTTATGCGATAATGCTATAACAGTGCTGAAAAGAAGATATCTGAGAAAGAATACAGAGGGGAATATTATTGAGACACCTGTACAACTATTCAGGAGAGTGGCAAAGTTTATAGCTTCTGCAGATAAATTTTATGGTTCTGCGGCACAAGTAAAAGAGAGTGAAGAAAAGTTTTTCCGGATGATGACTAATTTAGAGTTTATGCCCAATTCTCCCACCCTTATGAATGCCGGGCGTGAACTTGGACAGCTTGCTGCCTGTTTTGTTCT
This sequence comes from uncultured bacterium, assembly GCA_964442615.1. Lineage (GTDB taxonomy): Bacteria > Zhuqueibacterota > QNDG01 > QNDG01 > CAYUAG01 > CAYUAG01. Next base: position 4,414 of record CAYUAG010000106.1, on the reverse strand, counting down.
TCCAGTAGAAGATTCAATGAGCTCGATTTTTGAGGCTGTAAAAAATACAGCTCTTATTCATAAATCCGGGGGAGGAACAGGTTTTTCTTTTTCAAGAATCAGACCGTGTAATGATATTGTAAAGTCTACTCATGGAATAGCTTCCGGTCCTATATCATTTTTACATGTATTTGATGCAGCAACTGAGACTGTTAAACAGGGTGGTACCCGAAGAGGAGCAAATATGGCTATTCTACGGATTGATCATCCTGATATTGATTCCTTTATCACCTGTAAGGAGGATAATAATACTCTGAATAATTTTAATATTTCAGTAGCTTTAACAGAAAAGTTCTGGAATGCTCTGGAAGCTGATCAGGATTATGATTTAATTAATCCCCATTCAAAGCAAGTGATTAAATCTTTGAATGCAAAAGAGGTTTTTGATAAAATTGTTTATCATGCCTGGAAAAATGGGGATCCCGGAGTGATATTTATTGATAGAATTAACAAAGATAATCCAACTCCTCATCTTGGAGATATAGAATCTACAAATCCATGTGGAGAACAGCCCTTACTTCCTTTTGAATCCTGTAACCTAGGTTCAATAAATCTTTCCCAGATGGTAATTGAAAAGGAAAAGGGATGTGTTATTGATTATGATAAGTTAAGAAAAACGGTGAGAAATTCTGTACATTTTTTGGATAATGTTATTGATATGAATAAATTTCCTCTTGAAAAGATTGAAGAACAAACTAAAGCAACCAGAAAGATCGGTCTTGGATTGATGGGATTTGCCGATTTTCTTATAAAGCTTGAAATTCCTTACAATTCAAAAGAAGCAGTTAAAACGGCCCAGGATATTATGAAATTCATAAATGAGGAAGCAAAAAAGAAATCTCAGGAATTGGCTCAGAAAAGAGGTGCATTCCCTGTCTTTTCAGGATGCAGGTATGAAATAAACGAGGAAGAGAAAATTCGGAACGCAACTAGAACCACTATCGCTCCTACCGGGACAATTAGTATAATTGCAGGATGTTCCAGTGGTATTGAACCATTATTTGCCCTTTCTTTTGTCAGAAATGTATTAGATGATGATAAACTACCGGAAGTTCATCCTCTGTTTATTAAAACCTTAAAAAATAAGGGACTCTATTCAAAGAGTATGGTAAGAAAAGTTGCTAAACTAGGAACCCTTAAAAATATTGATGAAATCCCTGAGAGTTTTAAAAATATTTTTGTAACTTCTCACGATATACGGCCTGAATGGCATGTCAGGATGCAGGCTGCATTTCAGGAGTATACTGATAATGCAGTTTCAAAAACAGTTAATTTCCCTAATAGTGCAAAGATTGAAGATGTTGCCCGAGTATATCGACTGGCTCATGATCTGGGCTGTAAAGGAGTAACAATATACCGGGATGGGAGCCGCTCAAAGCAGGTTTTAAATAAAGGAGTTGCAGAATCTAAAAAGAAATCTTTCAAACAGGGGCGTGCTTTAAAACTACACGGATTTACTTCTAAATTGAATACAGGCCAGGGATCATTGTATGTGACTATTAATACAGATGATGATTATTCTCCTTTGGAGGTATTTGCAAATATTGGCAAAAGCGGTGGAGATACTGCCGCCCTCTCAGAAGCTATTGGTAGATTGATTTCCATAGCTTTGCAAAACAATGTTAAAGTAGATGATGTTAGTAATACCTTAATGGGAATCACAGGATCCCGTCCTGTATGGAATGAAGGGAGTTTAATAAAATCTGTACCAGATGGTATTGGTCAAATACTGAGGAAGGAGTTTGGACAGAAACCCGAAGTAAAGAAAGAATCTGCTGAAAAAGATCATGACCAGCAGCATATGTTTGAAGAGAATCCTTTTGAATTGACAGGTTTGGAATGTCCGGATTGTGGTGGTTCCATGGAAACAGAAAGCGGATGTATGTTCTGCAGATCATGTGGGTATTCGCATTGTGGGTAGGGCGTGATATCTCTTTGATGAAATTGATTGTATTTTATAGATTATGAAACGTGGTGATTTGATTTTAATCCTCTTTCAAAAATATATATCTAAATCCTCTCCTTCGACAAGCTCAAGACAGGCTTTCAAAGGGGGACTTTTTGTCTCCTCTTGAGGGGAGAAGCACAGCAAAGCTGTGCAGAGGGGTGTTTCCGCAGAATCAGGCCCGCCCAAGGCGATCAGCCGAGAAATGCCAGTTTTACCATCATAATCCATAAAAGAAGAAAAACTTTGAAAATTAAGAAAGAAGCTCACCCATAGCCAATGAATAGGCGAGCTCAAGAATTGTTAAATACTATTTCAGGTTAGATTTCTTCATTAATCGGAAGATTTTCACAATAATTCACATTTATCCATTTCTGGCTTGCCAAGTGTCGAATAGCAGAAGCAAGTTGATTTTTGTCATAAGGTGGTTTTCTTCTTTTCTTCCATTCCAGGACATAATCAAAGACATCGCACTCAGTAATATCCATGTTTTTTCTCTGTTTTTTCACTTCTTCAGTTGAGAAAAAAACTGTTGTAGTTATCTCAGCTTGTTGGGTGTTCATCCGGGCAAAAAGATCAACTGTTTTATCAATAACGTCCGAATATTTCAAGATTCCTTCTTTATTCTTTTCTCTAACTTTATCATAATTAGGACCAACATTTATCTTGAACATTTGACTTTTCTTTTCTTCAATGATCAAACCGTTATTTGCCAGTAATGTCATAGCTCGTTTTATATCCGGAGAAAAAGGACCAAAACTACCTTCTTGAAATTGGAAGTTAGTGGGCAATTGCAGGGCAGTAACAAAATAGCTTATCTTATTAAATATAGTTCGACCAATCGGTTGATGGTAGGGCTGTTTCTCCAATTGATATAAAATTTCAATAAGTGCTAACCATACTGGATTCAACTTCCGCGATTGATGCGGATGTGCTTTATTATTTATATTTGCTTGACTCAGAAACTCTCTTGACAGATATTTTTTAGGCGTCCCATGTGGAGCATACATTTCAATCTTAATATCAATTTTGTTTAATGCCTGGAATATTATAGGACCTACATCTCTCCAATCTAACTGCCCATTACCACATCCAAGAGGTGGAATAGCAAGAGATTCAACACCCCATTCTTGATAATACTCAATCAGATACTCTAATCCAATCTGTATTTCTTTTATTCTTGAAATAGATCGCCAGTCTTTTTTTGTTGGAAAATTGATGATCCAGGGTGGAAACAAACCTTTATAAATATATGGTTTTCCTAATACGACTTCACCCCGATCACATCTATCTTTATAATCCTTAAACATTTCAGGGAATAACTTCTTAAACTCATACGCGATTCCTTTACCCATTATCCCAACACAATTTACGGTGTTAATTAGGGTTTGCGATTTGGATTGAAGTATATCACCAATTAAAATACTGGTTACCATTGCTAACCTCAAAAAAAGAGATTTGATTTAATTTCTATTGGTCTATCAAATCCAATTATAGTCAATTTATCATACGCCTCTTGATTATATACATAGGCTGAGAGAATATAATTTGGCTCAACCTTCTCCGGGACTAAGACTTCTGCACATTTAATCCCTTTATGAAGGTATTTTTGAAATAGATCATCATGGTTCCAATACCTATCATATATATGGTTATATTTTAAATTTTCCAAGCCTTCAGGAGAACTATAGAATCGTGCATAATCACGAGCCGCATTACAATCACTTATTACTACATTGGAAATAAAAAGTATCTTTGGAGTTACACATAAAACGCAAATATCAATATTATGTTCCTGAATCCTACAGAGCATCGGATTATGAGCATCAAAATATAGATTAGCATATTCATGTAAGTATTTAGCATTTGGAATCTTTATCTTTGCACGTCTTTCTTGGACTCCAGTTTTAGAAAGATCTCGATGAGATAATTTTTCGGCCAATTTATGGCATAATATACCATCTTTTAATATTGATGTGACAGTATCAATATAAGTTATATAATGGAGTTCTTTTATCTGTTCAATGTTCATCAAATAAAATAATTTAAAAAAATTTGAAATGCAATAAATAAATTGATTTAATTATTTCCTACCTTCTTCACCCTCTCCAACAACTCCTCTGCTGTCTCATACTCCCGACCCTCTTGCCGGGCCAGCTCCGCCTTGGTGGGTACCAGCTAGCCCCGAAATGTCTTGACCAAAATGGCAGGAAATATTGTTATGTAACAGTTGATCCATCAAAAATTATTTTAGGACATTTTTCTTTATAAATTGACTCATAATCTATTTCAATTTTTAGTCTTTTAATTTTTTCCTTAAAAAATGTAATTTTGTCTTTTGTGAGATTTTGGGCATCAATATTCAATAACCAAGATTTTTGGTTTGAAGAATAACTATCTCCACAAAACATATATCGGACAGTGTAATCT
>CAYUAG010000105.1:0-13001 GCA_964442615.1 uncultured bacterium | reverse complement strand
AAAACACTAAATGTTTTTATTGAATTTATGTGTTTATATTTCGTGAATTTCGTGTTCTTTGTGGGTTTTTAGAATGTCCTCATTAATTAAATAAATTCAAAAAACGATTGAGTATTGGAAAGGAGACATGATGAATGACATGATTTACCTTGATAATGCTGCAACCACCTATCCAAAACCTAAGGAAATATATGATTTTATGTATGAATTCTACCAGAAGCATGGAGTTAATCCGGGGCGTTCCGGGTATGATGCAACTCTTAAAACAGAAGAAGTTATGTATTCGACTCGTAAAATGCTGATGGAATTTTTCAATGGAAACAATCCTAATCATCTTACTTTCAGCTATAATGCTTCAGATTCACTCAATATGATAATAATGGGAATGATAGAAAAAGGTGATCATGTTGTTTCCACAAATTTAGAGCATAATTCTGTACTTCGACCCTTGAATGTTTTAGAAAGGGATGGAGTTGCTGAAAGAACCTATATTCCTTTTGATAAAAAGGGATATATACAACCCGATGATATTAAAAAAGCTATAAAAAAGAATACAAAAATGGTTATTATGAATCATGGCTCTAATGTTATAGGAACGGTACAACCCATAGCTGAAGTGGGTAAAATTTGTCGGGAAAAAGGAGTTTATTTTACTGTTGATGTAAGTCAGACTGCAGGAGCACAGAATATTGATATTGATAAAATGTGTATTGATTTATTAGCCTTTACAGGGCATAAATGTCTGATGGGGCCAACTGGAATTGGTGGCTCTTATATCAGAGAGAATGTACCTGTTAAGGGAACCAGATTTGGTGGTACCGGTGTCCGCTCTGCACATCCCTATCACTTAGAGGAGTTTCCCTACCGTATGGAGTGCGGAACATTGAATATTGTTGGTGTAGCTGGTCTCCATGCAGGACAGAAATGGCTTCAAAAAGAAGGAGTTGAAAATATTCATAAACGTGAGATGAAACTCTGGAACAAGCTTCGTGAGGGGCTCAGCAATATAGATAAAGTTAAATTATACTGTGCTAATTCAGAGGATTATCATAATGCTGTTCTCAGTTTTAATCTAGAAGGATGGGAAGCTGCAGATGTGGGAACCATGCTGGATGTTGATTATAGTATTGCCTGTCGAACAGGATTGCATTGTGCTCCGCTTGTGCATCGGCAGTTGGGGACTGAAGAAATGAAAGGAACTGTACGTTTTAGTATAGGACCATTCAATACAGAAGAGCATATTCATACAGCAATTGTTGCTGTTGACGATATAGCAGCTATTAAACGATAGCAAAGTAGAAATATTTATAGATAATCCTGAATAGGAACTATCCGGGATTTTTTTACTTTCTAGGATCTTTATTTGAATAGTGGAATGTCCAAACAGGTATAACTACAGTGACTGTGATAATGAGGTAAAAATTTTTAATCCGCACACCAGGACACTAAAACACTAAGAAAACATAGAAATTTTCAATCTCACTCCCTTAGTCCTCCTCTCTTTTGAGAAGATAAGTGAAGATTTCTCAATAGTGAAAATGATAAGAGGATAAGGATATCATTCACTCGATTTTGATTTCAAGATTTACACTATAACACAACTCATAATTTTATAAGAAAAACTAAAGTCCTCCTGACAAGGAGGATTTTAGGGGATTAATTTAATGTATCCGGAAAATTATTAGAAATTATCATCCTCAATCAAGTATGAGGGCATCAGCGACAATTTCAGCCATGGTTTTGATCTTCACACCCAGTTTATAATCCTTATTAACTTCCATGAGCTGATCAATACAGTTATGGCAGGGAGTAACCACAATTTTAGCATTGGTTTCACGTATCTGATCCGCTTTAATTTTGGCTATATCCATACGGCGTTCAGCATATTCCCCCATGGAAAGCTGCCCACCTCCGCCTCCACAGCAAAAATTGTTTTCTCGGTTGGGATACATCTCGATGAAATTTATTACTGCATGTTTTAAGATGTAACGTTGTTCTTCAATTACCCCGCCAGATCTGACCAGGTTGCAGGGATCGTGTAGAGTGACAGGTTCAGTATTTTTGTTTGGATCAAGTTTTATTCTGCTGTTACGAATATAGTCTGCAATAAGTTCTACCAGAGTTAAGGTTTTAAAGGAATATTTTTTTTGAATCCAGCGTGGACCTTCCCAGCGAATGGCTCTTGGGCCGTGACCGCATTCAGCTAAAACTAAAATATCTGCTTTGATTTTTTGTACTTCTTCCATTAGTCTTTCAGTAATTAATGCTCCAATTTTGTCATCACCCGAATAGTAGGCATAGTTGGTAACATCATAAAAATTGGTAGAAAGAGTCCAGGATTCTTTAGCAGCATAGAATATCATGGCTGCAGCGCTGATAGACATAGGAAAAAATTTTGGTTCACGAGGATTAAGGGTATAAAAAATTTTACTTCCTTTTTTATCCATAGGAATGGAAGCAGTGGGATCATTTAATTCTGTCTGAAGATCCTCTTCCAGCCATTGTAAGGTATCAATATAATCTTTTGGGGGGATACCCATATTATTTCCGGTACGTACAGCAGTATCAACAGTAGATTGCAGTCCTTTGGGCACCAAGTCCATTTCTGCCAGCATTGAGCGGGCGGTTCGGACTAGAAAGGATATATCAATACCAATAGAACAATGCATAGAGCAACGGCCACACATGGTACAGCCGCCGTAAATCACATCAATCATCTCCTGGATGGTATCATCATCGAAATCTTTAGCACCAACCCATCCTGGTATTATTTTGCCGGTTAAGGTATTATATCGTCTGTAAATACTTGCAATTAAGTCTACCTTATTTCCAGGAAGGTACTTATCATCACCATAATGAATATAATAAAGACAAGATTCACCACAAAGGCCGCAGTGGACACAACTATTGAGATGTGTATGTAATTTACCACTTAATTTTTCTTGAAGGAGATTGATTCCTTTTTTTTGTTTTACGGTGAGTCTTTTATTTTTTTTCATTTTTTCTGTTTTACTAGAGGCCATATACCTCTTTTCCCATAAAAAAGTCCAAGATATACTCTGGCTAATACAAAATAAGCAGCATGTTTCAATTTTCCAACTGGCATATACAAAAAAAGTAAAGCAGAATAATAGAACAAAAACGGTTTCATATGGGTTGCATACAGATTTAGTACTGAGATGATTAGAAAACCTGTTACCAGTACATTACTTGCATAATCATCAGGATTTGACAGGTAACGTAGCTTTTTATTGAAAATCCGTTTCAAAAGAATAGCAACACCACAAATAATAGTGATTATAAATAATACCTGACTGAGAGAATAGGCTGTAGAAAAAAGAGGAATATTAGTCAGATTGATAAAAAGCCAGAAAAATCCCAGAAAAATCCCGGAGTGGTATAGAATTCCAGCAAGATAGGTAGGCCAGTGTTTGTTTGCTGTCTCCTTTTTGAGAGGAGACATGGATCCAGTGAAAGAGTAGACTATTCCCTTTAATATGCTTCCTTTGGCTTCTGCTGGATCAATTGGATTTCCAGTTACTGCCTTAATGAATAAAAAAAGGAGAATAAGAGAAGATATACAAAAATTTATTAAAAAAACCGTTTCTGATAATGACATCCTTCTCTCCTTAGTCTATACACAACCGTCTGGCTTGGGTAAACCAGCGATTTTACAGGCACCTTTGGCTGGACCCATGGGAAAGAGTTCATACATTTCCCGTAACCGCACATTTGCAGCTTCACAGAGTTTCCGTACCATGGGTGCCATGTCATTTTCCTTCCAGTACTCTCTGATAAAGTTTATGACCGCCCAGTGTTTTTCATTTAAATCACCAGTACCGTCATGCTTGGCAAATAATTTTGCCACCTCCTCATTCCATTCCCCAGGGTTTTTAAGAAAACCGTCACCATCCACTTCAAATTCTCGGTTGTTAATTGTAATTTTTGCCATTTAAAATCCTCATAGTTTCTCATTAACTGAAGTTAATTTCATTAAATAAAAGCTTCCTGTATAATTCTTCCACAGATCCCAGAAATAGTTACATAATATAATGAATCATTTACAGTTTACCAAATATTTTTTTCAGGTAGTAAGAGTTCTTTCTCGGAGGGTTTATCTATGAAAAATACTGAAAAGGAAAATGGAATATGGAGAATGGAAGGATAAGGGATCAAGGATAAAGGAAAAAGTTTGTCGTCCTGAAAAAATTTTTCAGTTTTTATTTTGTGGATTTTTTTTAGGCCTGACTTTCCGGTTTGTCATTTTTGAAATTGTGTGTTCAGTAGCAGGAGATCCTTGGTCACTTCGTTCCTCAGGATGACGGGAGAGTCATGTGGTTTTGAGCATTTGTTATTTTGGTTCAGACTTTCTGGTTTATCATTCTAAGCGAAAGTGAAGTAGAAAGGTGTATTTTACAACAATAATATTTTAAATGACCAGCCAATAATCCATTGTTAAAGATTTTTATTTCTGACACAAAGCCACAAAGTTACTGAGAAAACCTATTTTTTTAAACTCACCCCCTTAATCCCCCTCTCTTTTGAAAAAAGAGGAGGAGATTTTAAAAAGTACGGTAATATGGGATATTGTCCAGATTTTTATTCTTCCTTTACTTCCCATCCATAGTCCAGGTATTTCCAGGTGAAATCATCTTTAGCAACATCAACTACTACAAAACCTTCTTCACAATCATAATAGGGACCTTCCCACCAGGCTCCGCTCACTGCACCTGCGGTTATAAAATGTGTATTTCTCCATACAAGTTCTTCCACAATGTGGAGATGACCCTGCAGTACCAATTTAAGATTATAAGGTTTTATGGTTTCCATTATCTTATGAGCATTTATTATTACTGTACTGCTGTCATTTTTTGCCATAGGACTCTCCAGCATTTGATTACCAACGGAATAAAAAGGGATATGGGTTGCCAAAACAACTGGTTTTTCTTTGCCAGTACTATGTAAGTCTTTTTTTAACCAGTCTAGTTGGAGCGAATCAATATGACCGATATAAGTTCTTTGAGGAGTTATCCCAATACTGTTTAATAGTACAAAATGCCATCCTTGATGATTAAATGAGAGATAGGATTTTTCCCGGTCCATTCGGTTTAAAAACATTTTTTCTGCATATTCGGGATGATTTGGAGTAATTCCACTTTTTTTATAAATTCCGAAATACTCATGATTACCAATACAGTTATATACAGGTATTTTAAAATTTTCTATTGTTTTTAAGTAGAGTGTATAGAGTGAATCTGCAGTGTTAAAATTTTTTCCCAGGGCATCCATAATGAGATCGCCACCGGTTATAACAAAATCAGGTTTGGGTTGCAAATTGTTTACACAGTCAATAGCTTTTTTAAAACCTTCCACACCATTGTGTTGATGAGTAATATGAATATCGGTCATAAATACAAAACGGAAAGAGTTTTTTGATTGTTCAGTACATGATAGGTTAATGAGTAAATAGATAAAACAAAATAGTACTATTATTTTTTTCTTTTTGTTCATAATAAACCTCCTTTTATGGATTTGCGTAGTGTCATATTTTTTTAATAGAAATAGTTTTTATGTGAGATAATATATTGTGATCTAATTGTATCACGAAGTACTTGAAGATACTTATTATAAAACAAATTTTCTTATTCCATTCTTTGGATTACACGTGGGGCTATCTAAAAAGAAGGAAATAACTACAGGATTCACAGAGTAAGAAATGAGAACACAGAGGATAAAATTTTGTTTATATTTAATTTGTATTTTTTTGTATTTCTCTATGACCTCTGTGGGTTTATTATTTTTAGGACTTTTTAGAAAATCCCACGAATACATATTATATTGTAACTTAAAATGTAATGTAAAAAATATTTGTTAGAATTTCATGAAGAAATATAAAAATTTGAAATCAATTATGCAAATTCCAGAAATTTTTATAATTACTTACCTTACCTGTATTAGTCAATAGTAGAAATCTTGCTATTTTAAAAGAAAGTACTTAAATTAATAAAATGAAAATTTAAAGTCAGAATCAATCAAGATTAATTCTTTTTAAAATATGGACATTATTTCAATAATATTTATAGCAGTGGGATTATCCATGGATTCATTCGGAGTCTCCATAGCTAATGGATGTACAATTAGAGAATTAAATGCCCAAAAAATTCTATTAATCTCATTGTCACTTTCTCTATTCCAGGCTCTTATGCCTGTGATTGGATGGTGTATGGGTTTGAGTATAGAAAAGTATATTCAAGAACTTGACCACTGGATTGCCTTTGCTTTATTGTCTTTTATCGGATTAAAAATGATATTTGAAGGAGTGAAAAAAGATAAGCTTCAAAATTTTTCAGAATTAAAAGTTGCAAGATTGATAGGACAGTCAATTGCCACAAGTATTGATGCTTTTGTAGTAGGAATAAGTTTTTCATTGTTGAAATTATCTGTTATAACTCCAGTGTTGGTTATTGCAGGTGTTACTTTTTGTTTATCTTTGTTTGGTTTATTTTTAGGCAAATGTTTTGGTAAAATTTTTGGAAAGAGGATTGATGTATTGGGAGGAATAATCTTAATAGGAATCGGGATCAAAATTTTATATGAACATTTATATTTACAATAAGATGAAAATAGCACCATACACACTGTAAAAATATTAACCTGAATAAGGTAATAGGTACTAAGCTACCCAGACATTAAGTTTATAAGTATTGTGTATTAAGGTCCTTTTTGATAAAATTTTTTAATTTTTAATTATAAAAAAAGAGGTAATACCATGACAAGTAAAAAAAATCAGTATTCTATACGCCATTCGAGACTTGTTGTTTTATTATGTATTCTACCTTTAATCGCTGGTTTAGGTCAGACAGTCACCCTGGAACAAATTATGAGTGCACCCTTTCCCAGCAGTTTGGTTGCTGATCCCCAGGCTGAGAGGATTGCTTGGGTATTCAATGAGCAGGGCGTGCGGAATGTATATGTAGCCCAATCACCCTTATTTGAAACCAGACAAGTAACTAATTACAGTTCAGACGACGGACAGGATCTTGCAGACATATGTTTTCAGCCCTATGGGGATCATATTCTTTTTGTACGGGGAGGAGTAGCCAATAAAAAGGGAGTACATCCCAATCCTAACAGTGATATTCAGGGTGCGGAACAGATAGTATGGGGAGTAAATCTGAAAACCGGAAAACACTGGAAATTGGGAAATGGGCATTCTCCGGTTATATCTCCAGATGGAAATTTGGTGATCATTGAGAGGGAAGAATCCCTATATATTGCTCCTATGAAAGAAACAGCCAAATTGAAAAAATTATTTACTGCTCGGGGAATCAATACTTCTCCAAAATGGTCTCCAGATGGAAAGCAAGTAGCATTTGTCTCCCTTAGGGAAGATCACAGTTACATTGGAGTGTTTCATATAGCAAAAGAAGAGATCACCTGGATTGCTCCTGGTGTGGATCGTGATTTTTTTCCTGTCTGGTCTCCGGGGGGAGACAGAATAGCCTATCTTCGTTTTCCCGGACTCAGGGGGAAACCGTCTATAACTCATCCTCCTAAACAGCCTTTTTCCATTTGTATCAGTAATGTTGAGAATTGTACAAACAGAACAATCTGGACTTCTCCTGATTCCAGTGGTGGCTTTGCCCAGAACTATCCTTCTCATCCCCTTATGTGGGGCAAAAATCATCAGCTTGTATTCTATTCAGAAAATGAAGGATGGATGCACCTTTATTCTCTATCTATTACTAATAGACAAGTTGTTTGTCTAACTCCAGGAGCTTTTGAAGTGGAAGATGCTTCTCTTACTTCTGATGGCAGTATGGTAATCTACAACAGTAATCAGAATGATATTGATAGACGTCATCTTTGGTCAGTATCTGTAACTGGTGGTAATCCTCATCAGCTTACCTCTGGAAAAGGACTGGAATGGCATCCCATTCCTCTTGGTTCTGGAAAAAATATCGCCTTCATACGTTCAACCGGGATTCATCCTGCTGCACTAGCCATAATGAATATAGATGGATCAAATCAAAGGTTCATGGCAGAAAGTACTTTACCTGAGGATTTTCCCATACAGCAGTTGGTGACTCCTGAACAGTGTATTTTCAAAGCAGCAGATGGTTTACAGATTCACGGTCAGCTTTTTATCTCTCCCCATGTCTCCGGTAAAGAAAAAAGACCGGCTGTGATCTTTATGCACGGTGGTCCCATCAGACAGATGATGTTAGGCTGGCATATGCGAGGTTACTATCACAATGCCTATGCATTTAATCAGTATTTAGCCCAGAAGGGATATGTTGTATTTTCTGTTAATTTTCGTTCCGGTATTGGATATGGAAGAGCCTTTCGTACTGCATCTGATCAAGGACCTCGGGGAGCATCTGAATATCAGGACATCCTTGCTGCTGCCAGATATCTTCAATCCCTTCCGGAAGTTGATCCAGAACGCATTGGTTTGTGGGGAGGATCATACGGAGGATATCTGACTGCCCTGGGTCTGGCCCGGGATTCAGATCTGTTTACAGCCGGTGTTGATCTTCATGGAGTACATGACTGGGCTCTGCGGGCAAAACGGCGTAATGGGGGAGGATGGGCAATACACGGTGAAGAATTAATGAAAAAAGCGTTTCAATCTTCACCAGTGGCAGATGTCTGTTTCTGGTCATCTCCAGTGCTGTTTATTCATGGTGATGATGATCGAAATGTAGATTTCATTCAGACTACTGATCTGATTCAACGGCTTCGAAGGGCAGGAAAAGCCCAGGTAGAATTACTTATTTTTCCTGATGAAGTGCATGGATTTCTCCGGCATGAAAGCTGGATCAGGGCTTATTCAGCAGCTGCAGATTTTTTTGATAGATATTTGGTAGCTAAATAAAATTCATGATCCACAGATATGGAAAATGCAAAATGGAAGGATAAAGGAAAAAGGATAGAGGAGTAAAAATTAAGGTTAAGGTTGAGGTTAAGGTTAAGAAAAGGCATATATGAACCATAACATCAAGCTAAACCTAAGCCTGTATATGTAGTTCTTAAAACAAAGTTAACAGTTTTTTTATTGATCTTCGATGGTATATAGATTGCAAGTTCAATTTTATTTAATAATAGTTAAACTGATAAATTATCAGTTGTATCAAATAAAATTATCGAATTACTATATTTTAAGATTTTTGTATTATCTGCCTTAAAATTACGGAGGATGTAATGAAATATAAATGTATTTTAGTAGTAAATTTTTGTGTTGTGGTTTTCTTTTCTGTATTTGCTCAGCTTCCAGATGAGTATCAGAAAGAGATAAAACATTTCGAGCAATTCGTAACAGCTCAAATGGAGCGGGATCAGATTCCAGGGTTATCTATTGCATTTTATCTAGGAGACATAGAATGGGCCCAGGGATTTGGTTATAGTGATCTGGAAAATAAAGTTCCGGCTACGGCTTTATCCAGCTATAGACTGGCTTCCAATACAAAATCCATGACTGCAGTGGCTATTCTGCAATTGGCAGAAAAAGGGAAACTCAAATTAGATGATCATATACATCAATATGTGCCTTACTTTCCTAGAAAAAAATGGCCCATTACCATCAGACAGGTATTAGGACATTTGGGAGGTATCAGCCACTATATAAATTATGATATAGAAGGCCATATTAAAGTGCATAAGGATACCCGGCAGTCATTGGGTATTTTCGATAATTTTGCCCTGGTCTCCAAACCCGGAACCGAGTATCACTATTCCAGTTACGGATATAATCTATTAGGTGCAGTGGTTGAAGCTGCAGCAAAACAACCGTTTGGTCAGTATATGCAGGAAAACATCTGGAAACCCTTGAATATGCAGGAAACCTATATGGACGAGCCTCAGAAAATTATTCTAAATCGGGTAAAAGGGTATAGGTTGGAATTCGGTAAATTGCACAATTCAGAATTTGTGGATATCAGCAGTAGATTTGCAGCTGGAGGAACCAGGTCAACGGTTCTGGATCTTTTAAAATATGCCCGGGGATTGGAAAAATGTACTGTACTCCAACAGAAAAGTATTGACCTGATGGAAACATCCATGGCTATCTTTGATGGACGCTATACTGACTACGGTATGGGCTGGCGAATCTCTCCTGTCAATGGACACTTTATGGTCTTTCACACTGGGGGGCAGCCGGAGACACGTACTCTTTTGGTGCGGTTTCCCACCTTGAACCTAACTATAGCACTTGCTTATAATCTGGAAGGTGGAAATCTTTATGCCTATGCCCATCGATTGTACCAGTTGCTTAAAAAAGAAGCCTGGAATCAAAAAATATATGTGAATTCCAGGGAAAAGAGTATGATCATTCAGGGTTTGCAGGATATTTTTAATTTTGGCATGAGTTATGTGGATAGATTTGGTGAGCCGTTAACCATGAATCAGGATTCTCTGAAAAAAGCATTTTCTTACCTATTGGATGTTTTCCATCCAGATTCTCTTCATAACAGATTTCAATCTACCTCTGAAGAGATTAGGGATGGCAGACATTTGATTGCAGATAAGGCTTTTGTGAAGGTTGGCTCTTACATGACAAAAGTACTCCAGGATCATTATGGCAAAGAGCAGTTAGATGTATACCATAAACAGGGTGCTCTGAAATTCTTCAGTGATTATATAACCCTTTCTACATTACCTGATTATTCTGGAAATCTTTTTACCTTCCCTCTGTACCTGAATAGTAATGTAGAGAAATGGAATAAAGATTGGAGTGAAATCTGGAACAGTTACACTCAATTCCTAGATATTATATCAGATAATAATTTTGAGGAAAAAGTAAAAGAGTTACACAACATTTTTGCTGGAAAATCAGTTTATCCGGATTTTACTGAAGAACTTGTGCAGACAGCTTTTTATAAAGCAGTTAATGGATTTCCAAAAAAAGGTGAAGAAATTCTGAAAACTATAGAAAAAATGTATCCGGAATCTGCAATCCCCACAGTTTATCAAGCTCATATACAGGTTATTATGGGCAATCCTCAAAAAGCAGAAGAGTTGTATAATAAAGCGCAAATGAAAAAGTTACATACAGAAAAAGCAGAAAGTAAGAATTTTTTGAGTGTGGTCCGTTATCTTATCTCTCTGAATTTGCTTGATGAGGCACTTACCATGTTGAAAATAGTATCAAAGCTCTACCCGGAAGATGGGAATGTGATGGCTGAAATTGGAGATATCTATCTTGAGAAAAGCCGTCGGGCTTTCAATCAGGCTCTTTTTAAAGATCCAACCTTGAAACATCCCTGGGATCAGTTGAAAAAGATAGATAAATAGTAATGGGACGGAAAAAAAGATCAGTAGAAATCGACCAGATTTTTTTTCAATTGGGCATGATAAATTGCTTTGTGGAAATGGTTACTTGCGGAGTAAAAAAGCTGGCCTTAGGTCCTCCTCTGGTTCCAGAGGATTTTCGAAGAATTACATTTTATTCAGAACGAATAGTACAGGGATTCGGAGTGAAATCTTATCTTGAAAAATCGTTATTGGTCACTAAACTTCAATTTCCGGAATTTACCAGGGGAAAATGGTTAATATTGTATTATAAAACTGATAATGTACTTCAGGAGTATTTTACTTTAAAAGAGAGGAAGATTAAGTTAGAAAAGGAGAATAGATATGTTCATAAGGCTGCGGTGGAAATTTCCCGGGAATGTATGAGACTCCTTAGTTATCTCGATGATGTTATTAAAAAAAGATTTCAGGTTCAGGGCAGGACTCATATATGTTGATAGAGGATTGATTAATTGGATATGTCTAAACATTTGAAATGGTTGGTCTAAAAAAGATCACAGAATTTATTTGCCACAGCAGCTTTTATATTTCTTACCACTTCCGCAGGGACAGGGATCATTGCGTCTAACTTTCTCTTTAGCTTTAATTGGTTTGGTACGTTTCTGTAATATTTTTAAATCAGTAATATCCTCTGGGTTATTCCGGTCTAATTCAATTGAATGTTCCCATCCGTTTTTTTCAAAAATCTTGGCAAGTTCATTCATCCTTTTTTTGGTTTGCACTCTGACAACAGCTGGATTTCCTTCAGTACCCAATTTTAAGGTTTTTTTACCATCATATTTATTTTCCAACTTTTCCATTTTTCCATCCCTTAAATATTATATGAATTATTTAATTATACTTAAATTAGTCAGTATATAAAGTAAACTTTTTATATCATAATATAATAATCTAATCTTAGTATGTCAAGTAAAAAAAATTTTTTTTAATGGCATCATGAATATAGATTATTTAAATCAGTTTAAAAATAGTTAACTTATGCAGAACCAGAACTCTCTACCTGTTATAAATAAGATTATTAAAATTGGGAATATTCAATGAATATTTTTGCATCTATTAACAATTAACCATATTATTTCAGTTTTATTTTCCCAGGTAAAAAATTTATTGACAAGTTAATATTTCCTTACTATATTTATTACAAAAAAGAGAGATAGGTTTTATGAGCAAGAGAGATAAAAAACTTATTGTGGTAGGTGATCGTATTCTTATTTCACCTGAACAGGGTAAGGAGCGTACCAGAGTTGGACTCTATCTTCCTCAAACAGTAGTAGATAAGGAATCTGCTCAAGAGGGGACAGTTATAGCGACCGGTCCGGGAATTCCTTTATCACCTCCTCAGGATGTAAATGGAGAACCATGGAAATCCTCTCAGGATATCCAGAAAGTCCAGTATTTACCCATGGAAGCAAAAGTTGGTGACCATGTTATTTTTCTGCGTAAGTCTGCAATCGAGATCAAATATGAGAGGAAAACATATTTGATTGTTCCTTATAATGCCATACTTGTTATACTTAGAGATATGCATGAAGATAGTGTATCTCCGGATATTTAGCTTAATAATATCTTTTGAAATATTATTTAAAAAATTTGATAATTTTTACTTTTTTTCAATTTATATTTTACTTTTATAAAAAAAATATCTTGTTTTTGAGTTAAAAAACTATTAATTTATTAAATTTACATTATTA
>CAYUAG010000104.1:0-13187 GCA_964442615.1 uncultured bacterium | reverse complement strand
CTTTAATGAACGGACAGCCTCCCATGCCGCCAAGGGCGGTGTCAAAATGAGTGACCAAATCATACATATTAACAATATGATGTTCGCGCACATATGCTTTTAATTCTGATAAAATCATATTAAATCTCCCTTCTGTTGGGTTTCTTGCTTATCCAGCGCATAGTTAATACTACTGATAAGAAAATCATAATAACCGTTATTATTGAAACAGTCGCATATTTTGGATGTTCATTAAAAGTTGCTGCTTGATAAAATAGCGTCGCTGTACAATAAGCTATACCAGTATTCCAAAACATGGAAAAAGTTGCCCATCGCCACCCTAATTCATGAAATATAGTAGCTAATGCTGGAATGCACGGAAAATATAAAAGTACAAATAATAAATAAGCAAAAGCACCTATTTGACCATCGAAACGCTGATACATTTGTCCATATAAACCCTTGTATTTATCCGAAACTGGATAAGAATCAACCGCATACAAAGTATTTAGAGTTGCCACAACGACCTCTTTAGCTACTACACCCGTCATCAAACCTACCGTGGCAGGCCAATTATCCTGTTGAATACCGATAGGATTAAGTATTGGAGTTATTTCACGCCCGGCGGTTGCTAATAAAGAATGTTTGCTATCAATATTGATAGTATTTAAAGCACCAATGATCACACAAGCCGGAATAATGACTTTACCGGCTTTGAAAAGAAACATCTTGAGACGACACCAAGTCTGCATCAATACATTGGGTATAGTGGGTAGATGATAGGGAGGCAATTCAGTAACTAACGTTGACTGACGACCCTTTAATATTGTCTTGCGTAAAATTAAGCCAGTTACAATTGCTATTAAAATACCAGCTAGATATAACGCGAACACTATATTTTGTCTACCCTTAGGGAAAAACGCCGCAGTAAAAACTGCATAAATAGCCAAACGGGCACTGCAAGACATAAATGGAGTCATCATGATAGTTAAGATACGATCTCGCATATTTTCTAATGTGCGCGCTGCCATAATAGCTGGAACATTACAACCAAATCCGATTAACATCGGTACAAAAGATTTACCCGGTAGTCCAATAGCGGTCATGACTCGATCAACAACAAAACCAGCACGTGCCATGTACCCAGTACTCTCTAACAAAGCAAGAAATATAAACATGGTAGTTAATACTGGAATGAAAGTGATTACTGTATTTATGCCTTTGCCTAGACCAGAAGTCAAAATTGCTATTAACCAATTAGGAGTATTCCAATTTGATAACAAGTGAGCAAAACCATGAACGAAAATAGCATTACTCCCAATCTGAAAATAATCTTGCAAAATTCCGCCGACATTAACTGCAAACAAAAACATTAAGTACATAACTATAAGGAAGATTGGTATGCCAAGTACTCGATTTAATACAATTCTATCTACCGCTGCTGTTATGGTAGTTTTAATATGAACACTTTCTGTTACAACTTGTTTTACTAACTCATGAATCATACCATAACGAGTATCAGCAATTAGAATATTTACACACTCCTAGGGAATTGTGCAACTTGGCTGTTTATATACTTGAATAGAATTTAATACTATAGCTGTAATCTTTTTATGTTTTACTATATCTTCTAAGGAATAGAATCTATTACCAGCTGCCAAGTTAGCGACAGTAGTAGTGGATAATCTCCATTTCGTTTTTTCCTTAAGTTTAAAGAAAAGAGGACGATAGGCATTGATAAAGGTTGAAGATAGGCCCTTCTGTTTGACCTTTTTTAGGATAGATTCTCTTTGGATTATCTTAATAAGTTTGATGGTAGGAAATCCAGGAATATGCTTCTCCAACTTTTTAGCACAATTAATCCCTGTCAATAAGGTTGCTGTACCAGTAGCACTTTGAGGTAAGCCTTCTATTCCCAGAGTAGCATTTGTAGGTATACAAAATCCATTTTTTTCAACTGAAATTATTTCATTGTTTTTATTATATGAGGAAAAAATGTGTACATTCGAATTTAAACAGGGATTAATTTCAGGATCATTTATACCAAGTCCCAAACCATCAATAAAAATGAAGATTACACTTTTCAATACCCCAATCCCTTGATAATTGCAGGATTCCTTCTCCATTTTTTTCTAACCTTTACTTCAAGCTCAAGATAGACATTCCTTCCCAGAAATTCTTCAATATCTTTCCTGGCTTTTATACCTACCTGCTTAAGTGCTTCTCCCTTTCTTCCAATAAGAATACCTTTTTGGGACTCTCTTTCAACAATAACTATTGCATGAATAAAATCTTTTTTCCCCTTGCGTTCCTTAAATTCAGTTAATTGAACTGCAGTTGAATAAGGTATTTCCTTTTCATAGAGAAAGAACATTTTTTCCCTGATTATTTCAGAAACAAAAAATCTTTCCGGTTCATTGCTAATCACATCCTGAGGATAGAAAGGCTGGCCTAATGGTAAGTTCTTTAATATACTTGTGAAAAGAGCATCCAAACCATCATTATATAAAGCAGAAATCGGAATTATTTCATTGAATATATTTATATTATTAAAAGAATCAATCATTGGTAAAAGATAATCCTTGGGATATAAATCAATTTTATTTATTAATAAAAATTTCGGAATCCTGTAGGATTTTAAATTTTCAATAACTGGTTCTGTTCCTGGTCCTTTTGAATTAACATCAACCATCATCAAAATAATATCAGCTTCCTTAAGAGAAGATTTGGCTGTTTTAACCAGTGATTTTTGCAATTGATATTTGGGAGTAATTAAGCCAGGAGTATCCAGAAATATCACTTGATGGTCTTTTCCATTTAGTATTCCAAGAATACGATTTCTGGTTGTTTGTGGTTTTGGTGATACAATAGATATCTTTCTTTTAAGAAAAGTGTTCATAAGAGTAGATTTACCGACATTTGGTTTACCAATTATGGCAATATATCCCACTTTGAAATTATTAATAGAATCGACTGAATTCATTTAATATAACTTTTTTATTTTTACATCATTGTAATAGTGTTTAAGTATCTGCTTAAAGTTAGCTCCTTGTAAGGCAAGACCAGAAGCACCTGTTTGGCACATACCAACACCATGACCAAATCCAGCTCCCTTAAAAATAAATTCAACAGGCATACCTTTTTCATCTTTTCTTATCTTAATATAAAAACAGGAACTCCACAGTGTTTCCGGACTGAGAGTTTTCCGGATACTCAACTCTCTATCAAGAATCAATTCATCAATTGTACCTACAATTTTTAATAATATTATTCGACCAGATACTCCCCTCTTTAAAGGAATAATATCAATGATTTCTCCAATATTCTTCCCCGAATACTCATTTACTACCTTAGTTAAAAAATCTTGAGATATTATTTTCTCCCAACGAAAATACTTTTTACTATACTCCATTGAAGGAAGAATCCACTCTTTAACTGTATTACAAAAAACTGAAGGATGTGCATCAATCCACTCCCTTGCATTATCTTCTTTTGATAAATCTCCAAAATATCTTAAAGGCTTGGGGGAATCGTAAATACCTTGCAGGTAATTAATATTATCTCCCTGCCATACATTATAAGAATTTTCTGTATGCCCACCACATACTGCAGAATAGACAGCATCGCATATCTGACCATCTTGTAACATAACCATACCTCGAGTAGCATTTACAGCTCTATCAGTGGAGGGTTTTCTCTTTGAAATACCACTATAAACCTGACAATGAACCTGATCACATAAATCATAAGGATCATCTTTATGTACTTTACCTATCTTGGATAATGCCTCTGAACGTGCTGCCACAGCCTGGGCTTTTAATGCTTCTAAAGGAAAACCATCAGGCATTTCAGATGGAACAACTCCCTTTAAATAGGTTTCAATAGCAACAATGTTAATTACAACCATTCTCCCATTTTTATCAACTGTAAAGGAAATTGTCTCTGGATAGGTATTTGATACCTTTTTTTCCCAATGATAACCAACACCTACAGATATATCATGCAGAGTTACTTCACCACCTTTTATGTAAATGGATTTAGAAGATTCAAACAACTGGTCAGTCTTTAAATTTTTTAAAACTATCCTACCTTTGGCATTTAAATATTTTGTAACTATAAATGATTTCAACTCATCTGGAAGAGTCTCTTGATATCTTATAGCTTGCTGTTTATTTTTAAAATATTTTCTTAGACATACTCTATATAATCGATTTTTTACAATGACCTTTCCGTAAGCAGAAACATTTTTTCCATAAGGTAGTATAACAGTTTCAAATCCTTTTTGAGACATAGTAGTGGCTAAGTCCTGTGCATTAGACAATGTACTCATAGAAGCAAAGACCAGAACATAAACAGGTTCTGCAGGTGAAGCAGCAATGACTTGAGCCTCCCATATACTACCATCAATATTTCTGGATATAAACTCACCATCATGACTTATAATATAACAATGTTTTGATAAGGTAAAAGAGAGGGAGGTTGAAGAAATAATCAGGCCAATTTTGATCTCTGGTTCAACTTTTTCTTTTTCTTTTACTGGCTGAGGCGGTACTGAACACTCAATAACAAATAGAATTATTACAAGTAATAAAAGTTTACATAAATTTTTCATTAAGAATCCTTATGCATAAAAAAATTTTTCATTAGCACTTTTGGAAACCAAATAAGAAAAACAAGCATTAATAAAGGAAAACCAATTGTATCAAAAAAATAGGCAGCAACAATTTTTAATATCCATAAACTAAATTCACTTGTTTTATGAGATAAAAAATTTATTACCTGATTTATTCTAGTTTTTATTTTTTTTACTTCAGACCATAAATCCCTATTATCTTTTTTTATATCTGGGAAATATGCTTTTCTAAAAATTGATAAATTTTTCTCTGCTTCTTTAACAGAAGGCGCGGTAATTTTTCTTGAAAGGAATCTACCCCCTGAAATTGAAGCAGGAATAATAATTAGTACCCCAAAACAAATGAATATAAAATAATTTGATATATCCCGCAAGAGATGAACTAGAAATCTATTTTGAGAAAAAAACCATTTTGATAATAACAAAAATAAAATTGATAAAAGTGTTATGGCAATTAACCATTGGTCAATATAATTTATAGTCAGTAAAATATATTTAGTACCCAATAAGACAGCTGAGCTCAGCAAAACTATTTTCCAGGCAAAATCCACATAATCATATGCTGCCTGTACAACATCCCCAGCTTCAACTCCAAGACCAATTCCAACTTCTGAACCCTCAATGACTGCTAATCCAATTTTAATTGCAGATAACACACTAAAAGTTATGAGAGACTTTTCTAAAGATTCATTAATATAGGTTTCACTTGATTTTATATGCAACTGATTATAGATAAAATCCATACATTTTGAAGTATAATCAAGTCCAGATAAAATAATTGCAATAATCAAAAAAATTATTATTACAAATCGTTTAGAAAGTTTATTTAATTTTACATTCAATGTTTGAAACAGTTTTCTAAAAAAAATAATTAATCCCTATTAATATCTATTATTTTATAGTTAATTTCTCCTGCTGGAATTGAAATATTCACAGTTTCACCTATCTTTCTTCCCAAAAGTCCTTTACTGATAGGTGAATTAATAGATACTTTATTTTCCAAAATATCTGCCTCAGGCTCAGATACAATAATAAACTCATCATATTTATCTGTATCAATATTTTTTAATTTTACTTTGGCTCCAATATAAACTTTATCTTTGGGAAAATTCAAATCATCAATAAACTGTGCACAATTAAGCTGTTCAGATAATTCTTTTATTCTGGTTTCATTCAATGCCTGTTCTTCTTTAGCAGCATTGTATTCAGCATTTTCTTTTAAATCACCAAATCCCCGGGCATGTTCAATCTTCTTAGCAATTTCTTTTCTTTTGACTATACATAGATAATCAAGTTGCTTTTTTAGTTTTTTATGCCCTTCTCTGGACAAATAATTTATTTTCACTACAAACTCCTTGGCAATATTTTTTATATTCGGCCATAAATCTAATAAATTAAATGATAAAAATCAAATTATGATTTTTAAAAAATAATTATTTTTTTTATATTATTGATTGAATCATTAAAAAATAGAAATTTATTAAAAATAAAAGATAATCAAAAATCGTAAAAGAAGATAGAAACCAATATCAATCAATAATCTGATGCAAAATTCATTAAGGGTATATGTTCTAACTGCATAACATAAATACTATCCAAAATATAATAACAAAAAGTAAATAATAGTAAAAAAGAAGATAATTTTAACTTGCTTTTTATGATTGATTATCATATCTTTTTAAGCATTATCAGTATGAGTGATATTTGAAATATCGTAATAATTCGATTTTTTAAATATATTTGATCTCTCTGCTTAAAGGTAAACAGGTGAAATTTTATTTAATATTAAATTTTGATAAGTCCAAAAAATCTATATTGATAATTTTAGTCGTAATAATGTTTATTATGATTCCTGGTGATGCTTATTCCTATATTGGTCCTGGCGCAGGATTTGCCTTTCTTTCTTCACTTATTGCTCTTCTCATATCTTTCGTCTTGGCTTTTTTCAGCCTTCTCACTTTACCTATTAGAATTATTATTCGTATTTTTAAAAGAAAAAAATATAAAAAAAAATCTCTTATACCTCGTGTAGTGTTAGTTGGATATGATGGCTTGGATCCTGATTTATGTGAAAAATATATGTCCCAAGGTAAGATGCCAAATTTTAAAAAATTAAAAGAAAAGGGTTGTTATAAAAGGTTAGGTACTACTTATCCCTCTCTCTCTCCGGTTGCCTGGTCATCTTTTGCTACTGGGGTTAATCCTGCCCGACATGGTATCTACGATTTTCTAACCCGTAATCCAAAAACCTACTTACCTGAACTCTCTTCCTCTCAGGTACATCCCTCCACAAAATTTATTAAAATCGGAAATTACCACCTACCCTTAGGTAAACCCACCATCTCCTTTCTCCGCAAGAGTAAATCATTCTGGAAAATACTAGGAGAAAACGGTATTTTCAGCCACATCCTCCGCTTTCCTATTACCTTCCCTCCGGAAAAATTTTACGGAATCATGCTTTCAGCTATGTGTACTCCTGATCTGCGGGGTACCCAAGGTACATTCTCGTTTTACTCCACTAAATCAAAAAAATCCAAAGAAATCTATACTGGAGGACAACAACTTACTTTACATAAAAAAAATAATAATGTATACCAGGGGTATCTTATCGGTCCAGATAACAGCATAAAAGAACCACATAAACCTATCACTCTTGCATTTACTCTTTCTATTATTCAAGAGTCTGAGCAAGCAATTCTAAAAATTGGAAAAAATCAATATACCCTAAAAATTTGTTCTTTTACTCCCTGGATAAAAGTAATATTTAAGGCAGGACTTGGAATAAAAATAAACGGAATTTGTCAGTTTTATCTTTCCAGTATTGAACCAGAAATTGGTCTTTATGTTTCTCCCATCAATATTGATCCGGAAAAACCAGCGCTTCCCATCTCTCATCCTTACTATTATTCTGTATACCTAGCAAAACTTTTTGGAAGCTACGGTACTTTGGGACTTCTTGAGGATACCTGGTCGCTTAATGAAAACGTATTGGATGAAGATTCTTTTATTCAGCAAGCGTATAAATTCCAGAAAGAACGTGAAAAGCAATTTTTCCATGCTTTGAAAAAAACCAAACAGGGAGTGTGTGCCTGTGTTTTTGATATTACTGACCGTATGCAGCATATGTTCTTCCGCTATCTGGTTAAAGATCATCCAGCCAATAAGAACAAAGATGAAAAAAAATACGCTCATGTAATTGAAGATCTCTATAAGTATGCAGATACTATGTTGGACTCTGTATTAGAACAAATTGATGACCAGACTTTGCTTTTTGTTATGTCCGATCACGGATTCAAGCTCTTCATTCGGGGAATAAATCTGAATTCCTGGCTCTATAAAAATGGTTACCTTGCAGTAAAAAATGGTGATCTTTCCGGAGAGTATTTGCAAAATGTGGATTGGTCCCAGACTAAAGCCTATGCTCTCGGTCTGGCAGGAATGTATTTAAATATTGAAGGAAGAGAAAAACATGGCATTGTAAAATCCGGCAAAGAAGCAGAACAATTGAAAAATGAACTTATCAAAAAACTCTCCGGACTTAAAGATCCTGATAACGGAAAAACCGCTATTAATAAACTTTATAACAGCAGCAATATTTATAACGGACCTTATCGAGCTAACGCACCGGATATGATTGTGGGGTATAATGAAGGATATCGTATTTCCTGGGATGCTGCTATTGGAAAAATGAGCAATATTGTATTTGAAGATAACACTAAAAATTGGAGTGGAGATCATGGTGTTGATCCGGAAATTGTAAGGGGAATCCTTCTGAGTAATTATGAAATTAAAACCTCTGATCCCAACATTATTGACTTTGCTCCTACAATTCTGTCATTATTTGGTATAACCCCTCCCTCATTTATTGACGGGAAAATTTTAATTATTCCCACCTTATTCCATAAAAATAATGATAGAAATAATCATAAAAGTAAAACAAAAGGATAATTAATTATGTCTGAAAATAAAAAAATAACCCGACGTGAATTTATTACCAGGTCTGCTAAAGCGGCAGCAGGAATCACTGCTGCTTCCCAATTGGGAAATAAATTATTTGCAGCTCCTATGATTATAAATACTAAACGGGATGATAAAGTATTCATTCTGGGTATTGATGGTATGGATCCTGGATTACTCCGTCTTTTCATCCAAAAAGGAATGATGCCGAACTTTAAAAAGTTTGTAAAAAATTACACTTTTAGTAATTTGAGAACAACACTCCCTCCCCAGAGTCCGGTTGCCTGGGCCAGTTTTATCAGCGGCGCCAATCCGGGAGTACATGGTATTTACGATTTTATTCATCGCGATCCAGCTCAATTTATTCCATTTCTCTCTACATCCAGAACCTATTCCCCTGAAAATAAAATTAATATCGGTTCTTGGTCAATTCCTTTAAAGAGTGGTAAAGTAGAATTGCTACGTAAAGGGCCAACCTTCTGGTCTCCACTTGAAAAGCATGACATACCTGTTTGGCTGTATAAACTACCTGCAAATTTTCCTGTTACCGAAGGTAAAGCAAAACAAATCAGTGGTCTTGGTACACCCGATTTACTCGGAACCTATGGTACTTTTACTTTATTTACAGATAACACAATCGATAACCTTGAAACAATAAGTGGAGGAAGAGTAGTAAATGTACAATCACAGGATCATCAATTTCAATGCAAACTTGAAGGTCCAACAAATCCTCTTCATAAAAAAGAATCAACAAGTTCTGTTACCTTCAATGTTACCAGAGATCCCTGGGAAGAAACAATTAAAATTGATATTCAGGGAAGACAACTTATTCTTGAAAAAGGTGAATGGACCACATGGATTCCGGTTGAGTTCAAATTATTACCATTATTTGCTACTGTTCACGGCATGGTGCGTTTCTATGTTCAGAATGTTCATCCTTACCTTCATCTCTATGTCTCTCCCATAAATGTTGATCCTTTAAAACCAGATTCACCTTTATGTAATCCCAGTGGATATTCCCGAGAATTAGCAGCAGGTTTAGGACGTTTTTATACTCAGGGATTTCCAGAAGATACAAAGGCTCTTTCCAATGGTATTTTTTCAGATGAGGAGTTTTTAATTCAATCAAAAGCTGTAATGAAAGAACGTCTGGAAGCATTTGATTATCAACTGAACCGTTTTCATAAAGGTCTATTCTTTTTCTATTTTTCAAGTATAGACCAGAATTCTCATATGATGTTACGAACCATGAATCCATCCCATCCTCTTTATGATCCTGACGCCTCTCCTGATGTAATAAATGCAGTCTCCTATTTTTATAAAGCCATGGACAGGGTTCTTGCACAAACTCTATCTAAAATGAATAGTCGAAGTACTCTATTTATACTATCTGATCACGGATTTTCACCTTTTACTCGTGAATTTCATCTTAGTACCTGGTTGGTAGAGAATGGATTTACCGCAGTAACAGATAAAAACCAGTACCATAAAAGCATATTTTATGATTATGTAGACTGGCAGCATACTAAAGCATATGCTCTGGGACTCAATAGTATCTATTTAAATCTGTATGAAAGGGAAATACATGGTTCTGTTCTTCCTGATGAACGGAATAAAATAGTAGAGGAGATCATTCATAAACTCAATCAAGTCAGAGATCCAAAGACAGGACATAAAATTGTAGTGAGTGCATATGACACCAAAACAATCTACTCTGGCCCTCAATTGAAGGTAGCACCTGATATTATCATTGGTTATGCACAGGGATACCGAATTAGTGATGATTCAGTTCTTGGAAAATTTCCCTTAAAAATAATTGGAGATAGAACAGATAAATGGTCTTCAGATCATTGCATGCATCCTGCGGTGGTTCCAGGAGTGTTACTGTGTAACCGTGAGATAAAAAAGAATTCACCTGCTCTATGGGATCTTGCTCCTTCTATTATGGAAAGATTTGGATTTTCACCTCACCCATTAATGGATGGAAAATCAATTTTTTCTAATACGTAATTAAATCAATATTCTATTGATATGAGATAAGGAGATTATTTATGGCTACTAAAAAAATAAAAATCCCAAAAGAGTTATTGGAAAATGCAAAAAAATATTCCCGAACTGCTGGATATTCATCTGTAAATGAATTTATTTCCCATATTATTGAGAAAGAATTAAAAAAGATAGAAGATAGTGATGATTCTATAGATGCTGTAAAAAAAAGGCTCCAGGGTCTGGGATATATTTCATAAATATCAATTAGGTATAGGAATAGTTTGTGCAAATGATTAATATATTCAATTTTGTCCTTAATACACTTTTTAATATACTGCTTTTTCCTTTCCAAAATTTAAATCCTTTTTGGGGCATTGTCATAATTTCTTTACTTACAGGTATTGTAATGCTTTCAATTTTTAAAAATGTCTCAAACCAGGAAAAAATTCATCAAGTTAAAAATAAAATTAAAGCTCATTTGCTTGAGCTTAGACTTTACAATGATGATATAGAACTTTCTCTATCTGCAGTTTCAAATTTATTTATAGCCAATTTTTTATATCTTCTCCAGGTAGTCAAACCTCTTCTCTTTCTTTTTATTCCGGTTTCCTTAATTTTAATTCAAGTCGGTTCACGATATGGAAATCGCCCTCTTAGAATAGATGAAAAAACTACGATCTCTGTTACTGTATACAACAAAATCCCTTTACAAAAGGTTCACCTATTCGGTTCAAAAGGAGTTAAAGTAGAAACACACCCTGTACGTTTTCCTTCACAAAATAAAATTTACTGGAGGATAACAGGGCTTAACAAAGGCCTCTGGAATGTAACCTGCAGATATGATACTTTAAAAGTAGAAAAAAGAGTTATTGTTGGAAAACATACTATCCCTATAGCTCATTCCAGAGTAAATAAATATTCTCTTATAGCATTTCTTAATCCTGCAGAAAAAACACTTTCAAAGAATCAATTTTTAAAAAAAATAAAAATAAAATATCCTCAAAAACCAATAGAATTTGCAGGATTGCATATCCACTGGCTTTTCCTCTTTTTTGTCTTATCACTTATGTTTGGATTTGCCTTAAAAGGTTTTCTAGGTGTAGAAATATAAGTGAACAGAAAATCTTTTCAAATATTAAATACACTTTTCCTATCCTCTTTCTGATTCATTGTCGAATAATCAATTATCATCTTCTTTACACACTTATGAAGGCTAAAAAAATAAGTAAAAGAAAAGCTGGAATAGAAGAGATGGTATAGATAAAAAACAATATAGTCATCTTTATAAATGTCTTAATAAATGATTGGGCAAAAACTCGTTTCATTGAAAGAAATAGATAAATGAGTATAGCAATAACCACAAATAAAATAGGATACCAGCTGGGAAAAAAATTGGCAGTAAAAGAGAGAAAAAAATGAAAGTATGGACATGAAAAGAGAATACTAAATGTTCCACATAATACCGTTTACAGCGTATATAGTAATTTTAAAATGAAAGCAAAAAAGGGCATAATAATAAACAATACCTTAGGTATTTGCTCAATAACAGATTTCCAAAAAATAATTATTCCTTCTTATCCCTGACTTTCTAAATACTTTTCTTTACTTTTAAAATAACTATATAAAGCAGAGGAAGAATCTATTCCTGAAATGGTTAAATCAATATTTTTCTCAACTTTTTTTAGGTAAGATTGAATATAATGAACCCAAATGAGATACTATATGTTGCTTGTTCTCAAATGACAGGGAAGGAATAATTATATCTAATGCTAAGAGTAGAGAATCTTTTGATATTATTGTTTTTGCTTTTTTGTCTGTAACTTTATTATGTTCGATTTTAATTTGGATAGCAATTACAAAAAAGAATATAAAGGTTGTAAATAAATAAAGTCGTAATGGAAGAATAAAGTTTACACGCCATCCAGTAATATATTCATTTGTTAAATGGCCAGGCTTAAACAAAAGAGGAAATATACTGCGGAAAAACTTAGAGTCAAAGGTGAAATAATCTTTTAAAAAATCATGTAAAAACTCTTTTACCGAAATACGTTTATCTGTGTTACGTTGACCACAGTGATGACAATAATTGGAGTTATCAATTCTTTTTCCGCAATTGAGACAGTAAATTGTTTTTTTCATTTTTATCTTCCCTGTTCTTTATGACTTTATTATTTCCTATAGATTTTTTTTAATTTTCAGATATTATAATAAATATAAAAAATTGAATCAAATAAAAAACCCCGAAAAATATTCGGGGTTAATTATTAAATCCCAGCAATGTCTTACTCTTCGACATAGTCTCCCAAGTCGTACCATCAGCGCTGAAAAGCTTAACTTCCGAGTTCGGTATGGTATCGGGTGTTTCCTTTTCGCTATAATCACCGGGAATAATATAATTAATCTGGAAAAATCATAACTAAGCAACTAATCATCTGCCACAGGCAAAAAAATATGTCAAGTCTCACGGCTGATTAGTACCGGTCAGCTAAATACATTACTGCACTTACACTTCCGGCCTATCACCTGATAATCTCTCAGGAGCCTTCAGTCCGTCGAAACGGAAGGGAGATCTCGTCTTGGGGTGGGCTTCCCACTTAGATGCTTTCAGCGGTTATCCCATCCAGACATA
>CAYUAG010000103.1:0-13208 GCA_964442615.1 uncultured bacterium | reverse complement strand
TAAGAATTAACTTGACTTTTTAGATTATGATAGATAATTTAACTTATTAACGTTGTATAAAATTGTAATAACTGTAACTTAGACTGAAAAATATTAGATCCTGAATATTGTGATAATTAGTATTTTTTTTTAAAGTTAAGGTTTAATTTGGTATAAGATTGTGTAATTTTAATTAAGCGAATGTAGCTCAGTTGGTAGAGCTCCAGCTTCCCAAGCTGGTTGTCGCGGGTTCGAATCCCGTCATTCGCTCTTTATTCTATGATACTCAAACAAAAGGAGGCTATCATGAAAATAAGTAAAAATGTAGTATGTATATGGTTGAGCATTTTAATTTTAATACCTTTATTTCTATTCGGACAGGGATATGTTCAGCAGGTTGGTACTTCTGGAAAGGTGGACTGGACTAACCAAGTAATGAAGTGTACTGGTATCGGTGCTCCGAATCCTAATCAATCAATGGCTGCTCAGAGAGCAGGAGCCTTGAGAGCTGCAAAACTAGATGCTTTAAGAAATCTTCTGGAAACAGTGAAAGGAATAAATATAAGTTCAGAAACCACAGTAGAAGATGCTATGATAACCAGTGATATTATTCAGAGCAATGTTAAAGGAGCTATCAGGGGTTACCAGGTTGTAGATACGCGCTATATGTCATCTGGTGATGTAGAGGTTGATGTTGAAGTTTCTATCACAGGTATTATTATGGATAATTTTTTAAATCAGCAGTTTGGAGGTGGAACCCTGTTAACAGGAGAGCAGCTATTATGTCCAGTGTGCGGTCAACCCTGGCCAGTAGGTAAGGAGGTGCCATCTGGTGTAGATTTGATTCATGTAGGAGGTGATTATCAGGCAGATTATGGAGGAAGTGTTTTTACAGGATTGATAATTGATACCAGAGGATTGGATGTACGTCCTGCAATGGCCCCTAAGGTTATTGATAAGAATGGTAAAGAGGTATATGGATCCAAATATGTAGAACGTGAATATGCTGTGGATATCGGAATGGTTGGGTATGAAAAGAATGTTGACCGTGCTGCCCATAATGAAAGGGTTGCAGATAATCCATTGATTATTAAGGGTATTGAAGCATCAGGGCCAAATAAAACAGATATTGTGGTAGGTGACGCTGATGCTGTAAAAATTCATAATGCAGCAGTAAACATGAATTTTCTTGAGCATTGTAAGGTAATGTTTATTCTAGATTAATTAAACAGGGAGGGATAAAATGAATATTCGAATCCTTAACATTTCAGTTGTACTTTTTTTAATTATTTTATTTATCATTCCAGGGTGTGGTCCAAAACCGTTGCAGAAAGAGTCGATTTTGGATACACCTGACAACCACTATAGACAGGGACTTCGTTCTTTTAATAGGGGAGACCTGGAAGGAGCAGCAGAAGAATTCAATCGAGCGACAGCACTTGATCCTGATTATGCAGGAGGATATGTAGGATTGGGGCTTGTTGAAGCAGAAAAAGAGAATTACAAGCAGGCATTCGATCTTATTGATAAAGGAATTGCTAAAAATAAAGATTTTATTGATGGATATATTGCTAAAGGGCGTCTATTTGTTAAACAGAGAAAAGGTGATAAGTGGCTTGATAATGCTGTTAAGCAATATGAGAAGGCCTTAAAAATTGATGATAATAATGAAAAAGTTCTTTTCTATATGGGAGAGACTTATAAACAGGCATATAAATTTGATTCTGCAGCTGATTATTTTAGGG
Organism: uncultured bacterium; assembly: GCA_964442615.1. Taxonomy (GTDB): domain Bacteria; phylum Zhuqueibacterota; class QNDG01; order QNDG01; family CAYUAG01; genus CAYUAG01. The sequence continues at coordinate 11,484 of CAYUAG010000103.1, read as the reverse complement.
ATGTGATATCAATCAAGGGAGATTTTGCAGAGCAGGCAAATGGTGAGTGGGAGCTGATGCAGAAAATACAGAGAGCTGCACCAGGGACCAGGATCGGTAAAAAGATAGCTTTAATTCCTGAGATAGATCGTGCTGATCTGGCTGTATTATTCATTGAAGAGTTAAAATTATTAGAAGTGTTTAAGAAAAAACAACCCAAGACCTATGATACTCGTTTCCGTCCCCCTACAGATCCAACCAAAATGAAAGAACAAGAAAAAGAGCAAAAAATGACAACAGATATTGAAGGCCACTGGGCTAAAAACTGGATTGAGGATATTATTAAAGCTGGAGCCATGGATCTTTTCCCTGATAGAACCTTCAGACCTGATGAGATGATCACCAGAGTAAACTATGCAATGTTTCTGCAAAATATTTTAATAGCTGTTACCGGGGATGAAAAACTTGCTACTAAATATATTGGTACTCAATCCAGGTTCCCGGATGTTAATCCTACTCATTATGCTTATAATGCTATCTGTCTTTCAGTTGACAGAGGAATTATGAAAGCAGATAAGATTGATGGTTCCTTTGGTTTAAACAAAACAATATCTGGTGCAGATGCTTTATTGATCATACGAGATTTTCAGAATGCATTAAGAATGACATTTTAATTTTAGGAGAAAAAGTTGGAGAATTCAAGAAATAAATATGTTGTTTTAATATTTTCAACTTTATTATTTTTTAATTTACAGTTACAAGCGCAGGATCAGTCAGATTTTGTTGAGAGTAAAAAGGTAGTTGCCTCTGGTACTGGTTCAATATTTAATAATAATATTGCTAATGCCAGAGATGATGCAATTGATGATGCTCTTCGAAGAGCTCTTGAACAAAGTTTAGGCACCATGATAGAAGCAGAGACATTTGTGGAAAATTATCAGGTTATTGATGATAATATATTCAGCGAAACCAAAGGATACATTCAGAATTATGAAGTAGTAAGAGAGAGTAAACGCAGTGAGCATCTCTATGAAGTTACAGTTACAGCAGTAGTGAGCATGGAAAATCTTCAGAATGATCTGGAAGCTATAGCAACTCTTATGCGCAGAAAAAATATGCCTAGAATGATGGTAATGATCTATGAGAAGAACATAGGAAAATCAGTAGGTTACTTTAATTATATCGAAGCTGAGACCAACAATGCAGAAACTTCCATTATTGATGACATGATGAATAAGGGTTTTACATTTATTGATCAATCAGTTGTTAAGCAGAATTTAACTGGAGAGAAAGCAGCTGCTATATTGCAGGGAGATACAAAGATGGCAGCAGCTTTAGGAAAAAAGATTGGAGCGGAAGTTGTTTTAACTGGTAAAGCCCTGGCAAATGCCACTGAAGTCGAAGTGTATGGTACAAAACAGCGTTCCCAACAAGCTACTGTAACTGCTAAGGCTATCAGGACTGATACAGGAGAGATTATTGCCACAGCCTCATCTGAAGGTGCTTATCCCCATATTAATGATATGGTAGGTGGAGCTAAAGCAATTCAAAAAGCATGTGGAAAATTATCAGAAGAGCTTATTGAGAAAATTCTCGCCAGATGGCAGAAAGATGTGTCTACAGGTACCACCATTGTTCTAAGAGTAAAAGGCTTGGAAGATTATAATCAACTGACAAAATTTAAATCATCCTTAAAGTATTATGTTAGAGGTATAAATTCTGTTGTTCAACGCCAATGGAGTGATGGGTATGCAGATTTGGATGTTAATTTTAAAGGTAATGGTGAAGATCTGGCTCAGCGTCTATCTGGAAAGAGTTTTGAAGGAATGACCATTAAAGTTATTGGTTTGACTCAGAATAGGGTAAGTGTGGAGGTAAATGTAAATTAGGCTGAATAGTTTTAATCAGTTTTTAGAAGTTGGAAGATAGAAGTTGGCTCCCCCCATTGACATCCCCATAATTTCTAACATCTATCTTCTTTGGGGCAGTAATTTATAATTAAAACAGGTATAATTTTTTCTAATCTTAATAGTTAGTGTATAAGGAGGTTTATCATCATGAAGAAAAATTTTTTTATTGGCTTTCTGCTTTTAGTGATGACTGTTTGTTACCTTAATGTATTTTCCCAATTAAAGAAAAGGGTAGCAGTTTTCACTTTTGAGGATAAATCAGATCATGGCTGGCACTGGTGGAATGGAAAAGCTCCGGGAGAAGGAATGGCAGATATGCTTACCACGGAGCTTGTTAAAAGTGGTAAGTATAGAGTTATTGAGAGGCAGGAGATTGCCCAGCTAATGGAAGAGCAGAATCTGGGGCAGACTGGCAGAGTGACAGAACAGAGTGCAGCCCAAATTGGTAAACTGCTTGGAGTTGAACTGGCAATAATGGGAGCAGTTACTGAGTTTGGATATGCAGAGAGTAGTAAAGGTGGAAGATTAAAAGGGGTTGGTTTAGGAGTAAGCAGTAAAAAGGCAACGGTTGCTATTGATGTGAGATTTGTCAATACTGAGACTGGTGAAATATTGGCAGCTGATAATGTGCGTAAGGAGAAGAGTAAGGGAGGTTTAAGTATCAGTACTCCTGAATTTGGTTTTAGAGATCAAAATAGTTTTGATAATTCTCTGGTGGGAAAAGCAACCAGAGAGGCAGTAGAGGATATATTAGATTTAATTGAAGATCAAATGGATAGTTTACCCTGGCAGGGTAAAATTTTAAAAGTATCTGGTTTAACAGTATACATCAAACCCGGTTCAGACGGAGGAGTAAAAGTAGGTGATGTTTTTTCAATTTATGCCAAAGGGGAAGCACTTATCGATCCTGATACAGGCTTGAATTTAGGAAGCGTTGAGAAAAAAGTAGGAATTATTGAAGTTACCTCTCTCATAGCTAATGGAAAGGCAGCTACAGCTGTTATTAAATCAGGTTCAGGATTTAAAATCGGAGATTTAGTGAAACAACAATAAATATGTTAATTCAAATTTTTTATTAAAAAGAACAAAAATTTATAAAAACCTCCGATAAAGGTTAAAATTTTCGGAGGTTTTTTAATATAGTGAACATGCTCGTTTTAGCAGTTGTAAGATAAGATTGGAATTATTTAAGAGAGAATACGAGGTAACATTGATCTGCTATAAAGATAATAAGGAATAAAAAACCATTGATTTTGTTAACTGACGGTTGGATCAAAAGCACAAAGGGGTTGGAGCGCAGAATCCGTGGTTATTTCTACTGCTGGGGAGTGGAGGAATGTTGTCGTTTTGAGAAGCAAGAGTTTAGTATTGAAAAATCCAAAACAAGTAATTATAAACGGATTAAGACATTATTAGATTTATAATTATCAGCTGGCTAATAATGATAAAGGTGAATGAGCAACCGCGATTAAAGGAATCAATTCTTAAGGAAGCTAAAATGGAGAAAAATTGGCTGAAACACAGACCTAAATTTATTTATTATAGGCTTCAAAGTGGAATCCAGAATGTGTTTGAGGGAGTTAAAAGGTTATTTGCTTTCAGATTAAGAAAAAAAAATAAATTATCATCAAAAATGGAGTAAATAAACTCTCCTTTTCCATAGATTGCCTTTTGATAATCTATGGTTAGAAGTTGTAGCAGGAAAAAAATGGGAGGTTAGTAAAATTCATATCATTGACATATGATTATTTTTACTCTAAAATATTATTTCAGGAAAAAAGGAAAAATGATTTTCTTATATTGTCATATTTTAAATAGATATTTTAATAAGTTTTAAGGAGGTTTAAATATGAAAAAATTTATCGGTTTGCTTACGCTTATCATAACGATCATTTCCTGTGAGCTACAAGGGCAACAAGTTCAAAAGCAGGTTATTAATTCTCTCATCACAACTCCCTTCAACTCGAGGCATATTAATTCCTCAATCCTGAATACATCGACATTCAAGAAGCCGAATTCATTTAAAGAAAGAGTCATACTTCTCATCAACCAAGATCTCTACCTTGCTCTGAAAGATGAAATCTATTGTCTCATTCAGGATATGTTTGATGAAGGTATTGATGTTTGGCCCTTTCTCATTGCTCACACCCAGTTTCTCGCAGATTCTGGCCAATGGCGCCTAGATGCCGGTCTCTGGTTGAATGAATTTATAGGAGATGCTTACTTACACTCCCGTATGACAAATATATCGGAGCGGGAAAAACGGGGTCTCGTCATATTGGGTGCGTTCCCTGCTGTTTTTGTTAACTGGCATGAGAAAACCGACTGGCCGACGCCAAGCATACCAGCCTGGTGGGATATAAAAGTAGTTAATGGTAATGATTATTATAAAGATGCGGTCATCCATGTTTCCTGGGATCCCTATCCCAAAGGTACTTGCAACGGCTATGCTCTCAAAGCCTACCACGTCAAGAATCCAGAAGAAATAGATGAAACAAAAATAGAGAGAGATGACATAACAGAAAAATTCGAGTTCTTGATCGATAACAAAAGAGTTGAAATTAAGAACGAGGAGAAGATACTGTGGCTAAGCTCAAAACGGAACAAGTGCATTGCCAAACCTCCTTTAGTAGGCCATAAAAATTTCCAGTTTGAGTTGCAGGCTTTACTTCCTAATAATAATATGTCTGATCCCGCATGGAGCCCCATTATAAACTGGAATTTCCTTATAAATCCCTCCGACTACGTACTGGCGGATATTAACGGCTTTTCAAATGTTGTGGACCGGGCTTACCCATACAGGCCTGGCCAGGAAAAAAAAGAGGATTTCGGAATGAGGGCCAACCCAGTTCTCGTTGTAACGGATGGAGTGAAGACTAACTCCAAGAAGTATGAACTTTCTCTTGCGGAAATAGGTAGCAAACGGAAGTATGCGGAAGCGGAGATGTACTACGGCCGGATTGACGCCTTTTCTCTAACGGGAATATGGGAGTCACAATCTATCGGAGATGATATTACAGATAACCGAAAGAGAGTTGTGGGCGACGAGTATGTAGAAGAGGAAATAAGAATGATCAGAGAGTATCTTGAAAGAAACCACCTGTGGCGGAAAAGGAAGAACATCAGAGACTCCTACAATGGTATATACTTTTTCCGATCGAGTGACTTTGTGGGTAAGGTTGATGAAAAAACGAATGCAGCACACGAATGGAGAACAAATAAGAGAATAAAGTTTGTTGATATGGATGATGCTAAAAAGACCTCCGGCTGCAACGAAGGGATAAAGCCACTTCCTATCGTTACCCTTCACCGCCAAATAAATTTCAAAGGCAAAAACCCGATAACAGTTGAAAAAGAAAACAAAGATCTTAGCCTATCCCCTATATTATCTTTAGAAATCAATCGGAGGGGATTACATGGAGGCGTTGTTCTTTTTTCAAAGAAAGATTTCGAAGGGGATGTCGAAATAATTACTGCCGACGTCAATGACCTCAGAAAAAATAAAACCGTTAAAAATCCTGCTTCCCTCAAGCTGCTGAACTGCTACGAGTTGAACTCCCCATCTTGGGACTGTAAGGACCATCTATTTAACAAATTGAAGAGACGATTAAGGCTCGTCGATCTTGGTGCACACGGCTCTACATATGGTTTCACACTGAGCGATGGTGTTGTCAATAGTATGAAAGGGACACGAAGCTGGGACGACAGAGCAGTCAGTGATGAAGACATATGGAATTTGGGAGGTGATATCAAGTTTCTGATCAATCATAGCTGCCACAATAACCAGTTCATGGCCCCGGGAAATGCTGGTTCGGCGTTCCTTTTTAGAAATAAGATCCTGGCCGAGTGGGGTTGGTCAGGAAGCGGAACTGTAGAACATCAGATTTTGCATGAAAAATTAAGTGCTGGCGAAAGGTTCGGGACAGCAACTATGAAAAATTTTGATGCTCAGATGAGTGCCAAAGACTCCAATCCATGGCGTTCCTACCTGACGGTTGTTCTCGGTGATCCGACCCTGCGGGTCATCTATGATTTACCGGACTTGACAGTTTCTAAGATAGAGCTGCCTTCCAGAGCTCAGTCATATTCCCGTTATTCTCCTATCACGGTATTTTTGAAGAATGATGGTGCCAAAAGGATACCCAAGAACTCAAATATCCACTGCTCATGGTGTATTGTAACCAAGAAAGGAAAAAAGGTGAATGAAGGAACTTTTGATTTCAGATGGGGTCTGGAGCCGGGTCAAGAGAAAATCGAAGAATTGACCTTTAAACAGCGTTTGCTCCCAGGGGGATATGTGTTTCAGGTATATCTTGATGATGGAAATCTGATAGAAGAAATCAATGAAAATAATAACGATGGCAAAGTTGAATTTAATATTATGAAAGAGATATTTACAGAAAAGGTACCTTTATCATCCATGCCTGGAGGAATAAAAATAGGTTTAAAAGGCCGATTCACCTTGACAAAGACAGAATTTCCGATATTCACAGGAGGAGAGGAAAATATCATTTTTGATGAGGAGATTCCTGTAGATACTGATTATAAAACCTCCTGGACAAAGACCTATTCAGGGGGGATCAGCATGGAAGCCGGAATGGGCCATAGCTTATCCATTGAATCCGGATTTTATTACAACCTGCTTTCAACTACCTCTATCCATCCTGATTGGCCCCATGACTATGACAAGACCTCATTCCACACTCTGGCCGTTCCACTCATCCTTAAGCTGAATTTTGGTACTAGGAAAAGTTTTTTTATCGGTGGCGGTGTAGAGGGTGCAATCGTCTTGAGCGTGTTAAATCATAATCATTCAGTTTGGAACGGAGAAACGTCAGATATTATTGTCACCAAGATAGGTGGGAAAAAGATCGCCAGTCTTCTCAATTCTGGACTGATTGGTTCAACCAGGGTAACAGCTGGTGTTAGTCTGGGGCCATTGACGATTGAAGCAGGTTATTTTCAGGGAATCAATGAACTCTTTCTGAAACTTTCTTCACATGGCGGCGAAAGGGTTCAGATCGGCAGGTTTAAAGGATTAATACTTCAAACAGGACTAACCTTTTAAAGGGTGATAAAAAAAGGGAAAAAGTTTATGCTCCTCGCTGTTTCATGTGAGGAATGAGATCCATATCCTTACTCAGATTAAGGGCTGATCTTAAAGAAGATGGGGAATAGCCATTTGTAAGGAGTATTTAAATAAGCCTGTCGCAGCCTTCTTTTGTTCTCTCATAAGGTTTTATGAATTATTGTATTAACCTCCATTTCTTACTAAAAGAAGCTTTAAATAAGGATCTCTTTGTGATATAATGAGTATATTGGTAGTATACAAAAACCACAAAAACCAATAATGTATACACAGTGTATCTTAAAAGGATTAAAATTTTAAGACTTTGGACATCGGAAAGTTGAATCGGATTTTAAAGGTGGACACATTAACACAAAGCCATCATCAATATACATATATTTTTTTTCATGAAACTCGTAAAAGTATATGCCGATTTAGGTCGACGGGTGATAATTCTATAATTAGATTAGATAAAATTTGACGGGATAAACAGGATTGACTGGAATAATTAGTTAAAGTACAAATAATATTGAGTAAAATATTGTAAGTTATTTTAAAAATCCACAAAGAACATGGAATTCACGAAATCGTGAACAAAAATTCAATAAAACATTTAGTGTGTTTCGTGTATTTCGTGGGATTTTTTTTAGAATGCAGTCATAATTAATTTTTGAAAGGAAACTAAGCATGTCAGATGACATTGAAAAGTCAATTTCTGATTCTCTGGAAACAGATACAAAGCTTCTTCCATTTATGCCCTTTCTCCTTCAGGATATGTGGGCTTTGGGTAGTTCTGTAGATGATATAATAACTATGATTGATCTTTTAGATCTAGTCCCTGAACAAACCAAAGTTCTGGATCTGGGATGTGGGAAGGGTGCGGTATCTATACAGATTGCTTTAAAATATGGATTTAAAGTATTTGGTATTGATGTTATGTCGGCTTTTCTTGAAGATGCGGTTAAAAAAGCAGTTGATAATAATGTTTCCAATCTCTGCCAATTTATACGCCAGGACATCAGAGAGTATGTATCTGTTGAACATAAGTTTGATATAGTTATTCTGGCCTCTCTGGGAGGGATCTTGGGATCAATAAAAAATACAGTATCACAATTAAGAACCCAGGTTCGATCAGGTGGATATATGATTATTGATGACGGCTATCTCAAGGAAAAGAGTTCTTTGAAACGGAAAAGGTATGAGCATTACAGAAACCATAAGAAAACCCTTAATGAATTAACTAGTTTTAATGATCTTTTACTCAAGGAAGTCAATACTACAGATTTAAGTTTGAAAATTAATGATGAATACCTGAACGTAATCGAGAATAGAGGAAAAGAATTAGTTGCTAAACATCCTGAATTAAAAGATGTTATTAAAGCATATATAAATCTTCAGCAGGAAGAATGTGAGGTAATAAAAAATCAGATGGAAGGAGCTCTCTGGTTGATTCAAAAAATGGGATGAATAAGAGTGATTTTAAAACCGCCCGGGATATCTATTCCGGGTGTTTGAATAACTCTGTACCGCTTAAGCAAAACACCCGGTGATGCGCCTGCGGCGCAACAACCGGGGTTTTGAAGATTTTGTTATCACTGCGCAGTTAATTTCTTTATTGATATTTTAATAAAAGCTTATCTTTTTACTTTATTTCTGACTCAAGAACAACATAGTCCGGAGGGGAATATCCCTCTCTCTGTCATACCCGAATGTTTCAGTCGGGTATCCACCCTCTCCTTGGATTCCCGCCCGAAGATTGCGGGAATGACATAATAAGAAAATCCCCAATACAACCAAAATCCCGGGTGTTTGTATAACGCCACCTCACTATTCGATAATCATGATTGAGCAGAAATAGAGAGAAGTGGTTTTTGGGTAAGTTGTAATCAATTCATAAACCTTAAAATAATAAATGACTAAACTAAACTTAAATTTGGAATGGATGTCCTAATAAATCGGCGAAAACCAAACATTTTAATATTTTCTGATCCTTAATTAGTTTAAATAAATTGACTAAAGCTTGTCCCGGATGCGTTCCGGAACCGATACTATACGATTCAGTCTTTATATCTGATAGACTGTCAGACTACCTGTCCGGCTAAAGCTACATATCAAATGGACTATAGTCGGTTTCATACTGATATGGGCACACACATGGTAATAGATATACAACACCTAGCTAGAACAGATCAGGTTTAACGACTTACTCGGCACTGGCTGTTATTATTATAAAGCTAGATACGAATGCAATCATGTAGCAGACCAGTGCCAGCGCTTGGCCCCAGAAAGATGACAAACTTGTAGTCAAGGGATAGGTAGTAGTACCGATGAATCCAATGACTGCAATGAGACAACTTCCAATTGCAAGCCAACGGATCTTGAGACTGCTGGTAACGAAGGCAAGACCAATTAGAGTCAAGACCATGAATGTAACTTGATCTCCGGATCGGTCGTGGTGTGCTCCCATTAGGTAGTACTTGAAATTACCAAGTCCTAGTCCAAGTAAGGTAATAATATAGACCACAAATGTGACTAGTCTTGCTTTTCCGCGTGGACTCAAGCCTTTCTGTTTGGTAGTTTCAACAGAGTGTTTTTTTTGTTTCATCTTAGTTTTTCCTTTTTTTTGTATAACATTTTTTGGACAGTACACCTAACCGATACTATCCAAATGCTGCGTTGAAAATGATTCCCGAGTCGTAGGTCGGTGTTCACCCCGACATTCATTCACCAATAACTGCAATACCTACATTATCTGATGACAAATCTTCAGCCCAATCTGAGGTATAAATACTCATTCGCACATACTGATGAAAACTCGGCCAGGGCCAATCACGTACTCTTGTAACCAAATCATGTTTAACCGGATTATAATGAATATAATCCACATGGTGCCAAAAATCTTCGTCATCCCTGATCATGTGCTCCCAAAATCGCATTTGCCATACAGAGCGTTCACCCTTTCTACGGTATCTGACTCCATATTCATTGCTTATGTTTGCTTTAAGGAACATCTTTGTAAACCTTGTTTTAATTGCCGATTTACGTAGTGAGTAATCATCATCTCCCTCTGGTAAACTCATAATGAAATGGAGATGATCACGCAAAAGGCAAATAGCCTCAAGTGTAAAAGGACGACTTCGCATTTCAGCAATCCAGGCATGACCTAATATACGCCGGGATTGTAAAGGCTTCAAAAATGAATTACGGTTATAGGGTACAACTGTAAAAAAGAATGTCCCCCCTGGACAATGGGCACGTATATAATTCGGCATAGCATATTACACATTAAATGATATATAAGATACAATAAAGTCCATTATTTATCAATGAAAAAATAGATATACCAAAAGGTATATCTATCCAATGTTTAATATTTGAGGTTGTCTAAAAAGTCCAATTATAGGTCATTCCAGACGTGATCAGGATTCTCATAACCTATTGATTACTAATGAGATACTGAAACAAGTTCAGTATGATAAATACACGAAAAGATGACTTTTGAGACAGCCTCCTACGAAACTATTTGTTGGGATTAATGTTTTGTTTCATCCCTAAGAACGGAGCGAAGCGGGATTCTTTTTAGTGTGAAAGCAAATATTAGACATTATTTGGTTTAATGAAGTTCATTGTAAATGCAAATATATTACCATATTTTTTGTCTAGTCTAAAACCAACTGCGCTAGTAAGGCGTAAAACAATGCTTTGTCTTTGAAAGTCAGGATCGGGAAATACTTCAGTCACTGAAAGAATCCCCTCAGGTTTAAGCGCTTTGAATATTTCTTCTAAAGCGCCTTTTTTATCGGAGATTTCTCCGAGCACAGTAACTAAAATTGCTCGATCAAAGCTGTTTTCTTCCTGTATTTTTCCTTGGCCCGCACCACCTAAGAGGAATTTAACATTTGACAGGTTATTATTTGTTACTCGTTGTTCCAGTTTCTGTAACATTTTTTGTTGTATATCTAAAACGACAACTTCACCATGTGGGCCAACCTGTTTAGCAAAGGGTATAGTTAATCTTCCTGGCCCACATCCAACATCAAGTACTCGCATGCCATTCTTAAGGCCGATTCGTTCTATTAGGACAGAACTTCCGGCTACTGAATTCATGTAGGAATTCTCTAAAAGAAAACTAAGCCAAAAAGGACAAGGTAAAGCCCATCTTCTTTTAATCATGCATATACTCAGAATAAATATTATACTAATGGCACAGACTATGGTAATTATTTTTAACATAAATTTTTGTTATTCTCAGATTTTATTATTTATTCTTTTCAACGATTTCTTCAAACCTTTTTGACTCACAATAGACCTGCCATTGTTTTATTTTTCCATCTTTTACTATTACTTTCCAAGAAGCAGGTGTTCGATAATAATTACTATTCATCTCATCTTTTAAACCTTTATAAGTTCCACTTGCATATCCGAAAATACCAATAAGCGAGTCATTTTCTGTAATGTCAATTATCTCAATCTTATAATCAGGAAACATATTAACGGAATAACCTAAATTATTCATTTCAGAATCCC
>CAYUAG010000102.1:4901-13404 GCA_964442615.1 uncultured bacterium | reverse complement strand
CTTTTTCAGCCCTTCCTAATTGCGCCTAACTCGGCGGGTTACTGCGGGGTTCGCCGAGTTCACCTGCATTTTTGAGCGAAGCGGAAAAATGTCAAGTGCAATGATTTGTTATGCCCTTTATTTCCCTATGCAACTATCCTAAATGCAGTTAACTATGACGACATTAAGTACTCATCTGTTTAGCAATTCATTCTCAGAATTATCAAGCTGTTTTAAAAATTTTATTAAAACTTCTCTCTGCTGTGATGAAATCCTCTTTTGTATCAATTTCTATCCATTTTAATCCAGAAATATCTAAAGCATAAAAAGGAACGTATTTTTTAATTAATCTTTCATAAGCCGCTTCGTAATACTCTTGATGATTTTGTCCGTCTTCCATCATTATTCTTAATTCTGCGAACAAAAGCATAGCAGTTTCACCATCAATTTTTTCAATCCCTATTGATTCACCAACCGCATCTTTGGGATTAACTATTTTACTGGCTTTAACTACCCGGTTTTGATCATCAATGATGACTTTAATCTCTTCTGCATCAAGATTGCTATTTTTGTCAATGCATAAGCAATTTGAATATTTGCATTCAATAAGATTTTTAAGTATCTCTTTATCAAACACGACGTCTGCATCAAATTTTACAAAAGCTGATTCCTTAATAAAATCCTCGGCCAACATTAAAGAAAATCCGGTATTTGTCTCAGCGTATTTGTCATTTCTAACAAAACAAGCATTTAAATCTGGAAATTTTGTCTTCACATAATCTTTTATCTGTTCTTGTAAATATCCAAGGACAAGAATAACTTCATTTATTCCACAATCCTGAATATGAGAGATCATCATCTCAAGAATAGTGTAGTCTCCAACTTTTAATAGACTTTTGGGACAGTTATCAGTCATCGGCCTGATTCTGGAACCAACTCCCGCTGCCAGGATCACGGCTTTAATCTTATCAATATCAAGGTCTTTTTTCATATTCATAGATCAAGCCATTCTTTAATCATTCTTGCAGTTCTTTTTGCATTTAACCTTGTGTTATTAATCTTAAGATAATTTTTACTTTGAAATTCATTTACTTTTGAGTTTAAAATATGTTTTCTGTGTGTTTCAAATAGCTCCTCTTCGGAAGCTTTAAAATTTCTCTTTGATGGTTTATGTTTCAATCTGTTAGCTGATTTATTACGTGTGAGTCTTTCTTCTACGTCAGCTTCAAGTTCTACATAATATACACTTGCGTTTTCTTTCTCAAAGATTTCCACAATTCTGTCAACAAAATCGCAATCCTTTTTTTGATCTAATTCCCAAACATAAGTAAAAATCAATCCTTCCAAATCACTTTTAGCAACTTCTTCAAACATTTGCATTCGAAATGAGTTTACGAGTTTTTTAAAGCTTTGAGATTTCATATCAAAAAAAGGTAATATCATTTCTATTGTCATATGATTGTGAAATAACTTCAAGCCCGTTATTTTTGCCAACTCCTGCCCAACGGTCATCTTACCAACAGCTAACGGACCAAATAGGATGATAAATTTCATCATTATTTTTAACCTGAAAATTTATTTCTCGATATGTTAATTATCTATATTATGAATTCATCAATATATTTTAATTTCCTAACCGATATTATATTTTCTATAAAAGGATTGCGAGAGGCTTTTATAAATAGAAAACAGCTATTTTTCAATTGAGACTCTCTGATTGCGGTCTATCTGGCATCCTCGTTGCCAGCCACGAGCAAGACCATAAAAAAGCTGACTAATCGCAAAAATCCATAGCATAGGCGTGAGTTTATCGAGAACTAAGGCAAGAGACAGCATAAAGATGAAAACACCCTCATCAAAGGAAAAGATTTTTCGTTGTTCACGTACGAACCATCGCAAGTTTGCCAAAACGCCAAACCCAAGTCCGGCAGTCTCTTTCTTTTTAAAAATAGACGCTTCTTTGGATATTTTTTCCAGGTATCTGCTGTCTCTGGACATTTCAGTATAGATGGTGACATATTTTACATACCCTCGTAGGGAGTAGAAGGCAACACCAGTAAAAGCTAAAAACACAGGCAGTACGTTTTGAGATTGAGTGTAAGCTGCATATCCCACTGATCCAAACCAAATAGTTACCTGTAACTGATCGGTCAATTTGTCAAAAAAATTTCCCGATAATGAGGAGGTTTTTCTATATCGGGCCATTTGCCCATCCATACAGTCAAGTACATGGCTCCAGTGAATTAATACCGCTGCAATAATAAAATTCACTGTTCCACCTGTAATAATAAACAGAGCAGATATAATTGCGGTAATGAAAGAGAATAATGTAATCAGATTCGGAGTTAGCCATTTAATATCCACTACTACATAATTAACAGCGATAGCCAGAGGTGACGTTACAAAAGAGGACCACCACTCATCATCTTTATTTTTTGTTGCCCATAAACGGGTCAGTTTTTCATTCATACTTTAATCTGCCAATGTCAAAGATTCATTCTCTAAATTCTCTTTCATATTAGTAAACATCGGGTTATGGTCATTGATTAAGACAATTCTTTTTGTTTCAACCATATCGAAACTCTGCAAAACCTCTCTCAGGGAATCTAAAAAAAACTGGATGTCATCAAAAGATAACTCACCAATATTCCCGACCTGAAACACTCTGTTCTTAAAGCAACCCTTTCCTTCATAGATAATAATGGATTTTTCGCGTAATTTGTGACGGAAAATACCCACATCAATATGAGAAGGTATATAAACAGTTGTTAAGACAGAACACATATCCTTCTGATCGATCAGGAATTTCAGGCCTAATTCCAACATCCCTTTTCTTAGAAGGTGTGCTTTACTTTTAAGGTGAGTATAACGATTGGAAACCCCTTCATTCAATATGTTGATTAACGCTTGCTCTAGAGCATAAAACAGGTGAACAGCTGGCGTATTTGGTGTCTGTGAAACTGTATTTATAAAATGATAGAATTTATATAAGTTCAAATAGGCTGTTTTAACCGGAAGATTTTGTAATTTTTCAAATTCTTCTGTCTTTCCGACCACGAAAGACAATCCGGAATAAGAACCAATCGCCTTTGAACTCGAACTTGAACAAAATGTGATGTGACATTTTTCCATATCAATAGCTTCTGCACCTGCACTACTAATACAGTCCACAATAAACATCGCACGGTTTGCTTTTGCTAATGCGCTAACTTTTTCCAAAGGATTCAGCATTCCCGAACTTGTCTCATGATGAACCATAGCAACGATGTCAATTTCGTGTTCTTTCAGGTAGGCTTCTATTTTCTCTAAATCCAAGCTTTTCCCCCAGGCAAATGCCAGTAGGAAAGTGTTTTTATTATGAATCTTAGAAATGTTGTACAACCGCTCGCCAAACTCACCATTGGATAAAATAAGAATATTTTTATTCCCGACTACTGAAGAAAGTATCGATTCATTCGCTGCCGTCCCGGAACCGGTAATCACTACAGCTCGGTAATCAGCAATGTTCTTTATTTCAAAGAGCTTCAGTAATTTATTCCCAATACTTTGTAATAAACAATCAAAATCGACTTCTCGATGACAAATATCTTCCCTACAAATAGCCAGGCGCACATTTTTTGCCACATTTACCGGTCCAGGTGTAAATAATAAGAATTTTTTCATTTCACATTATTCCTCCATATATTATTCAATTCATTATTTAGTATCTTAATTTAGTATCTTAAGAAAAGTTTCTCAATTCCTATATTTCTCATCGATCTTTGAGTGGGCATTACAGTTTTTTAAGCAGAAGAGCATGGAAATGATCTTTCAGCTTTTACATAATGTTAGGCCGTTGCGTATTTGCTGTTCAATGGTATAACTTAAAGGGTGTGCAGTTTAACACAGCATGGGGGAGTGAAATCTGAACCACCTACTTGTTATCTCGTTCTTTTATCTTACCTCGGTTATAAAATACCACATGAACTAGACAACTAATGCAAAAAAAAAACCACAATTACCGATATCTGATTTATTAATATATCTGGTCTTTGCTTCGGAGCCTCATGCTTGGTATACTAAACCGTCCATTGTCCGTCATTGGCTTCCAGCTTACGTATTCGTTACAGGGATTTCCTTTTCTTTCTCATTAGGCGATTTAAAGAACAAACCTCCGAAACTGTCTTTCTTAGCTATTGTGAAAGTACCGGTGTAAGTATTCATCTTCACATGGAATCTATCTGAGTACTTCACTAGGAATTCGTTAAGGTGATCTCCCCATACTCCCATATCATTCTTGATATACGTTCCAGGGGATATTTCTACATGATTGAGATTGTAATCCCTCACAAATTTTTTTATGTCATTTATTGTGTATTTCATGGCTGAATCGAGCAGATGAGGAGTGCCCGAAGGGCATCTGTTCAATCCGCTGGTTGTGAGGCGCTTTGCGCCGAACAAACAGCGGATTCTCATCATCCGCCCGATTGTCAAGGGCGCGAAGCGTCCTCGACAACAAGTTAGTATACAGTTTCTGGATAACAACCGTAATATATTTAATTTTATCTCAATAATCAAAAAAATATTGCATTTATATAAGAATTTTATACATTTTGAATGTTATACAGAAATCTGCTAAATATCACAATATGAATATTATCCCACAAGAATTCTGAATACCGTATGAAAAAAATAGCTTATCTCATTTTATTCAACAACTATGAAATTAAAAACCCTGGCAGGATTAAAGTCACTTTCATCAGGGGTAATAATTGTACATTTATCTATTCACCATGGAATCCAATTTATGGAGAATTTTTGAAATTGCTTGATTTCGGTACTCATCATCAAACCAAGGTGATTTTTTACTTCTCTCAAAATAAACCTTACTTGTTCCCTTTACCATTACAATGGTAATATCAATAATTATATCCTCTAAGCTTCCTTCATCAAGTCTAAAAACTGTTTCCAGTAATTCCATGACATCAAGATCATCTGTATCAACCTCATCCAATAATTCGGATAATTCTAACTCTGCTGATATAGTTAAATTTCCACCCTGCAAAGTATAATCAAATTCTAAGGGATCACCTTCCTCCCCTTCTGGAGGACCTAAATATAATTTATCATCTTCAACATACCAGCTGCCAGTAATTGTAGTATCGATTTCAAGAAAATCTTCAATAGTAAACTGAGCAGTAAATGTACTATCCTGGTTTAAGGTTACTGTACCTATATCTGTAGCTGGAATAGGTATAGGAAAGGGTAGTATGGAAGTAGGAGTATTTGCACTAATAGATATGGTCTCTGCAGTTATGGTTCCATTTAAAGTAACTGTTTGATTCTCAGAAGTACTTTTAGATTTTGCAATAGTGGAAGTAGCACCTGTAATAAACTGGGCATTATTGGCTGTTACCTGAGTCTCAGTGTCACTTATGATAAAATCATCAAAATCTCCATAATAATAGGTAGTATCATTTGCATTGGAAACTACTTGATATTCAGCATAACCTGAAGATAAAGCTTCTAAAATCATTAAAGATAACATACTGGTTGAACTTGTTGGTTTCAATAAAGCTGTGAGTAACATATCTTCTGTAATCATTATCATTCTCATACCCTCAATGGGCAAGTCAATCAAATATTTCAAATCAGCAGTGTAAGCACCAACAACTGAAATCCCACCATCTGCTTCTGATATAAAATCATTAGCAGTCTGGTTTGAATTGGTAACAAACTTAACATCTACGGAGGCATTCTGAGAAAGCCAGGTCCCTACCAGATTAGAAAAATCATCTGTATCACTGGTAGAATCGGTTGATTTCTTATCACAAAATATTGTAAACATAGCCACAATTAATAAAAGGGCAATTATACTTTTAAAAATTCCTTTTTTCATAAAAACCTCCCTTAAATCATTAATATTGAATTAACTTTTCAATTTATTAACAAAATATTTAGAAAGCAAGATTTTTTTTTTACATTTTCCTTGATAATTTTTATATTTAACTTGAATTCTCAAAATAAATAAAGTATATTCTATACCATTTTATATATAAGGGTAATAAAATTTTTATCATGCTAATAAGGAAAAATGGATAAAACAATTATGACAAAACAAAAACATAACTTACGTAACCTTGGAATAAGTGCTCACATTGACTCAGGAAAAACTACTCTAACAGAAAGAATTCTATTCTATACAAAAAAAATCCATGCCATTCATGAGGTTCGTGGAAAAGATGGTATAGGTGCTAAAATGGATTCCATGGAATTGGAGCGTGAACGAGGTATAACCATTTCCTCAGCTTCCACAAATGTAAACTGGAAGGATTATTCCATAAATATTATTGATACACCTGGTCATGTAGATTTTACGGTTGAAGTTGAAAAAGCTTTACGTGTTCTCGATGGTGCCATTCTGGTTTTGTGTGCAAGTGGCGGAGTACAATCACAATCAATCACTGTTGACAGGCAAATGAAACGCTACCATGTTCCCCGCATTGCATTTATTAACAAATGTGATCGTCTTGGTGCAGATCCAGAAAAAGTAACAAATCAACTCCGTGATAAACTGGGCCACAATGCAGTAATGATGCAGATACCTATTGGCATTGAGGAAAATTTCAAAGGTATCATTGACCTTATACATATGAAAGCCGTCTATTTTAAAGGAGACAATGGCGAAATAGTTCATGAAGACGAGATACCTTCTCATCTTTTAGAAAAGGCTAAAGAAAAACGTGACATTCTCATTGATAAAGCTTCCATGTTTAGTGATGAACTGCTTGAAGCTTATCTTAAAGACAGGGTCACAAAAAAACTCATCAATAATGCTGTAAGAAAAGGAACATTATCCATGGAATTAACTCCTGTATTCATGGGAGCAGCCTTTAAAAATAAAGGGATTCAGCCTGTTCTTGATGGAATTGTACAATACCTTCCTTCACCCCTGGATGTTAAAAATACCTGTCTTGATCTTGATAATAATGAAAAAGAGGTCACACTTACAAATGATCCAAAGCGTCCTCTTGTTTTACTCACTTTTAAACTGGATGATACCCGCTATGGTCAATTAACCTATGTACGTATGTATCAGGGTGTTCTGAAAAAAGGTGATGAGATATACAATGTAAGAAGCAGAGAAAAAGTACGGATTGGACGTTTAATCAGAATGCATGCTGATGAAATGGAGGATATTGAAACTGCTGGATCTGGTGATATTGTTGCTTTATTCGGAGTAGACTGTGTCAGTGGTGACACTTTCACATCCGGAGAAGTACGTTACTCTATGGTATCAATGTTTGTTCCTGATCCTGTAATCTCTTTATCTTTGAAACCACATGATAATAAATCCTCTGAAAACATGACAAAAGCACTTAATCGTTTCACTAAAGAGGATCCTACCTTTATGACCTATGTTGATCCTGAAACTAAAGAATCAATAATAAAAGGGATGGGTGAACTCCATCTGGATGTGTATATCGAAAGAATGCGAAGGGAATATGGCATTCAACTAGAAACAGGCCCTCCTCAGGTTGCCTATAAAGAAAGTATCACCAGAAAAGCTGATTTTAACTATACCCATAAAAAACAGACCGGTGGTGCAGGCCAATATGGTCGGGTTGTTGGTATCATTGAACCATATCACAATGAAAATTTTAAATTTATAAGTAATATTAAAGGTGGAAATATTCCTTTCGAATACATTCCTTCCTGTGAAAAAGGTTTTAAGCAATGTTTGGAAAAAGGTCCCCTAACAGGATTTCCAATTGTTGGAATAAAAATCACTTTAAATGATGGAAATTATCATCCTGTAGATTCATCGGATAAAGCATTCCAGCAGGCTGCTAGAGGTGCTTTTAAAAATATATACAATAAATGTAAACCTGTAATACTAGAGCCTATTATGAGAGTTTCTGTAGAAATCCCCCTAGAATTTCAAGGTAATGTTCTAAATAGTCTTAACCAGCGACGGGGTACTATAATAAGTACTATTGAGGAGAGCAATTTTACCAAAGTTGAAGCAGAAGTCCCTTTAAGTGAAATGTTTGGGTATTCTACTCTTCTTCGTTCTTCCACCCAGGGAAAAGGTGAATTCTCCATGGAGTTTGCTCACTATTCCATTGTACCTGAGTCAATTTCTGAAGAGTTAAAGGAAAACTTAAAAAAATTAAAATTGAGGTAATTGAATGTTAAGAGATGAACTCATTAAGCGCAGTCCTATCAGGATTTTTGAGAAAACAATTCATGGTGGAGTGGGCAAAGGAAATCTGGGAGTATTTACCGGAAGGAAAGGAGTTGGCAAAACTGCCTGTTTAGTACATCTTGCTGTGGACAAACTATTGTCAAATAAAAAGGTTCTTCATATATCATTTTCCGAAGATCCTCATCACATTGAAAAATGGTATGAGCAGACTTTCCAGGAGATTGCACACGCCTATAAACTGGAGAACGTTCTAAATAACCATGACCAAATCATCTCAAACCGCCTCATTATGAACTTTAAGCATAACCATAATGATCTGGATGAAAACATTAAAAG
>CAYUAG010000102.1:0-4891 GCA_964442615.1 uncultured bacterium | reverse complement strand
ATTAAAAGAATTAATAATTTTCATAAAGATGCTAACTTTTCTCCAGACATAATCATTATTGATGGATTTTCTTTTGAAACTGCAGCAGAAGATAATTTCAAGATATGGAAATCATTTGCTAAAGATTTAAAACTACCCTTGTGGTTTTCTGCTACCCTTCACCGTGAGAAACCAGAATATGATGCAAAAGGAATTCCTGCACCGGTTAATAAATTTCAAAATATATTTGCTGTAATAATCATGCTTAAGCCCAAGAAAAACTACATTGATCTTTCTTTATTAAAGGATCATGATTCAAAGAAACTTGACTGTCTGCAATTAAAACTTGATCCCAAAACTCTTCTCATTTCATATCATAGAATATATAGACCTATAAGAAATGACTAATCTTAAACTATAGTAAAAATTATAGAAAAAATTTTTAAAAACATTTAACTTATAAAAAAATAATATACATTAACGATTAATTACTAACACTACACAGAAGGAGCAGTACAATGACAAAACTTGCCCGATTCAGTATTTCCATAGATACTAAACTATTAAAACATTTTGATGAGCTTGTGAAAAAACACGAATATACTAACCGCTCCGAAGCATTTAGAGATATTATACGAGAAAAACTCATACATGAAGAATGGGAAACAGATGAGATTGAAACAGTCGGTACGTTAACTATCATCTATAATCATCATCAGCATAATCTACAGGATAGTCTTACCACACATCAACACCAACATCATGAATCTGTTATTTCTACCATGCATGTACACCTTGATCATGATAATTGTCTTGAAGTTATGGTTATCCGGGGAAATGCAAAAAAAATTAAAACTTTTGCTGATGAACTGATCAGCACCAAGGGTGTAAAGCATGGAAAGTTGGTTATGACCTCTATGGGAAAAAATCTTTAATTAATATATACTATACTCATCACTTTCACTATTTCCAAATCTGGGATTAACAATATTATTATAAATTGAACCAAATTTATAGCTGAATCCAATAAAAAAATCAAAACTGTATCCGGTTTCAAGCTCTCTTCTATTTAACAGTATGTCTTCTAATTCAACTTCTGTATTGGTTAAGTAAAGCTGATCGTGAATGGCTGAAAAACGTCCCCATACATCAATGGAAAATCCTTTAAAAATCCGTACACTTAAATCAGTATGAAAGGAAAGATTGTTCTTTTCAAAATCATGAAAATAATGGGAACCGGTTAAATCAATCCACACTTCCCCCCATGGTTCTATGAGGTTAAGTATTAAAGAGAGGGATTCATTATATAAACTTTCTGATGTTTTGAGATAGACGGTTTCTTTAAGATATTTATTATATTCATATCCAACTTTATAGAGGAATCGTAGTTGTCTTCTAGTAGACTGGAAATAAGGAAAAAAGTTGTATTCAACAGCAGGTTGAGGTTGTACTTGAAATTTCAAATTTTCTCTGGTGGATGACTTTAAAGATAACCAACTGCCAATTGACCAATGTCCAGTTAAGCTCCTAACATATAAGGTATTAAAATCAAGTGATCTTCTAATACTGCTTTCTGTTTCTCCTTCATCAGTCCAACTGTCATAATTATAGTGCCATCCCAGGTACATACTCAATTTTGAAGCTTTGGTAATTCTATCTATATTAATATCTGCATCATATGACTCTTCCTCTCTTGATTCCTCTTCTTCAAAATCTGTATGAAATCCCAAGTCAAACCGCCAAAAATTCCAATTATCTGTAATTTTAGTTTTTCCCTCTGTTTCCCCCACCTTTTCTTTTAGTGTAAGCTTACTAATCATAGGTGTATTGGCCACATAGGGAGCTAAACCCAATTTTAATGTGTTTATAAATTCCCCCCGGATCTCATATTTGGTACTTGTACTCTGGGAGTAATATTTCAAGGTATTCTGTAGTTTAATACAATCATTTTGACCTATGTATTGTATTGTATACTCTGTGCCCCCACTTCCGGTTCGCATGGTAGTGACAAGTATATGAACATCAGCTTCCTTGGGATCTCTCACATAATTAACAAAGGTGATTTCCCTGCGAATATGATCTTCAAAAGGAGCTCTATCCAGGTAGACTTTGGGAGCCTGTTGTTTTAAAGAAACATTTTGTGGTTCTTTTTCCTGTGCTAGGACAGGGCATATAACAATTAATCCTAAAAAAATCAAACTAAAAAATTTATTACTTTTCAAAATAATACCTCCTCTATATTTTCAAATAATTTCCAACCTTCTTA
Source organism: uncultured bacterium (assembly GCA_964442615.1). Classification (GTDB taxonomy): domain Bacteria; phylum Zhuqueibacterota; class QNDG01; order QNDG01; family CAYUAG01; genus CAYUAG01. The sequence continues at coordinate 2,646 of CAYUAG010000102.1, read as the reverse complement.
AATATAAAAAATTAAAATGAATTATGTCTTACACAAAGATTACAATATCATTACAATTTGAAATTTTTCATTAACAACTTGATTATATCTTCATTAGAGTCTATATTTTTTAATGAACGAATGATTCTTTCTTAAAAAAATCAAAATGATACATGTGTATATTAATCGGGATCGACATACAGTGAAGATTTTAATTGTAGAAGATGAAAAAAAAGTAGCCACATTTATAAAAAAAGGCCTGGAGAGTGAAGGCTTTGTTATTATTACTGCATTTGATGGCAAACAAGGATTAGAAAAAGCCTGTAATGAATCTTATGACATTATAATTCTGGATTTAATGCTGCCCAATATGGATGGTCTTACTCTTCTCCAGCATATCCGTAAACAGGGGATCAACACCAAAGTCTTAATATTAACAGCTAAAGCTAATGTACAGGATCGTATTAAAGGATTGAATCTGGGTGCTGATGACTATTTAATTAAGCCATTTGCTTTTGGCGAACTTTTAGCCCGCATACGGGCCTTGCTTAGAAGAAGTTATCCAGATAAAAATCCGGTTCTTCAATTTATGGATCTTTCAGTTAATACTCATACCAGGGAAGTATTCAGAAAAGATCAAAAAATTGACCTTACCGCAAAAGAGTATGCCTTACTCGAATTTCTCATCTATAATGCAAACCGGGCTCTTAATCGAGCCACCATCTCAGAGCATGTATGGAATTATAATTTTGATACTGGTACAAATTTTATTGATGTCTATATTAACCGGGTACGTAAAAAAATAGATCAGGGATACTCCAAAAAATTCATAAAAACCATCAGAGGATTTGGATATATGTTCAAGGAGTAAATAATGATAAGTAGTTATAAATTCAAGATAATTCTCTGGTATACAAGTCTTCTTACTGCAATTTTATTAGGAGTGTTCATACTTATTTACATGATCCTCGGTTATCAACTGCAGCGTGAAGTTGATTGTAAGATTATTAAAAAAGCTGAATGGATAAATACAGCCTTTAAGGAGATCAAAAATCCATCCACGAATAAACGTCATTTTTTCCGTTCCATTGTTCCTCATAGATATCCTGATTTTTATGATATCAGAGAATATACAGACATAACTGATCAAAAATATATACTTTTTATTTTCAGTGATGATAAACTGATGTATCTTACTAAGCGATACAATCATTACAACGCCCTTATTCAAAATTTTCCCAGGGAACATATGTCTCTTTTTAAAAAACAATTACAATCCACTCCCTTTACCTTTATTAAAATTAACAAGGGAGGCTACTCAGTTTTTTTAGGTTACCAGCTTTCCACCATTTACTCAGTTAAATCAAAACTGCTTCAACTGCTAATTATTATACTTCCCATTGGTATAATTTTTTCCATACTGTGTGGTTTTTTTGTTACTCAACGATCACTCAATATTATAAACCGAATCAATAAAACTGCTCAAAGTATTACCTCAAAAAACTTACATAAAAGAATCAATGTTCCCAAAGGAAATGATGAAATCAAAGAATTAATAGTAACTTTAAATTCAATGATCAACCGGTTGGATAAATCATTCACTATGATCAAACAATTTTCTCAGGATGCTGCCCATGAACTCAGAACTCCTCTAACCATTATTCAGGGTGAAATTGAAGAACTACTCACCTATGAAAAAATCCCTGTAACGATTTCACATTCTCTTGAAAGTATTCTTGAGGAAATCCAATATCTGATATCAATATCAAATACACTAATGCTCTTACACAGTATTGATACTGAAGAGATTAACTATAATTTTTCAAAAATTGATTTAAACTCCATAGTAGTTGATACATATGAAGATGCCAAGATCCTTTCTATTGAAAAAAATCAAAAAATTAAATTGCTGCAAAATGATACAGTTCAACTCAAGGGAAATGAAGAGCTGCTTACCAGACTCCTCTGGAACCTTATTGATAACAGTGTAAAATATACCCCAGAAGGAGGAAATATAACCCTTGAACTTAAACAGGAAAAACAGACCGGGATTATTATTGTTCAGGATAATGGTATTGGGATTCCAAAACATGATATACCAAAAATATTCGAACGATTCTACAGGGTTGATAAATCACGATCACGCAAACTTGGAGGCAGTGGACTTGGGCTTGCTATTTGTAAATGGATTGTGGAACTGCATAGAGGAACCATTCAAGTAGAAAGTGAACTGGCTAAAGGAACTAAAATTATAATTAATTTTCCTATTTTCTTTAGTTAGTATGTTGTGATCAGATGTTTTGCATTTTACAGATTCTTCCCAGTCCCGCAGAGGCTCTGCCTCTGCGAAAAAGAAGGTAAATAAAATATGACAACCAGAAATCATAGATCAATTGAACAACTTGGAGGCACTTATTCGACGGGTGACCCGGATGTTATATAAATAAAATTAAGTACGTGTGGCACGACCTTTAGGTCGTGTTAATAATATATTGCCTAAAGGTAATGTATTATTAACCGGGGTAAACTCCGACCTACGGGATTAAAGTTTTAGTGACATTACTGTATACAAAAAAACTCTCTTACCTAAGGAGCTAAATATCAGAATTTATTGAGTCGGGGCGGTGAGATTCGAACTCACGACTTCCTGCTCCCAAAGCTTTAGCT
>CAYUAG010000101.1:0-13857 GCA_964442615.1 uncultured bacterium | reverse complement strand
AATTCATTTAGTTGTTTTTCTGATAATGTTGCAAGATTCTGATTATTATAATAATAGTCTTATATTTCGGCCAAAAGACAAAATTAATTTCTCAACCGGCTTTACAATTAAATCAATTAATTTTTTAATAAACTATATAATAGTTGGAAAGCAGTTTTCAGATAAAACCAATACTAATTCCATCTCAAAATATAATCTATTAGATACGTCCCTTTCATATTCTTTAAAAATTCATAAAATTAATATTGATTTCAGTCTTAAAGTAAAAAATCTTCTTAATGAGGATTACATAGTAATGAAAGATTATCCCCTGCCTGGTAGAGAAGTATTGCTTAGTTTTGGTATTGATTACTGATTTATCGGTAGGTTAAATACTACTTAATAGATACCGGGTACCGGACCCTAGCAAGGAAGTACCGGTATCCGGTAACTTATACGTAATAAATCGAATCTTCGTCTCTTAACAGACAGCAATCAAATTCAAAGTTTGATGTAAGACTATTGGAAAATAATAATAATAAAATGATTTACGAAATTCACTAAAAACAGTGAGATATAATCTTTTTTTGTATTTCGTGTCTTTCGTAGATTTATGTTAATTTTTTAGCTAAACATATGTTTACAGGTATTATTTCTTACTATAGAAAAATCTTAATTAATTTCTTTTTGAAGAATTGTATAGGTTTTTGAAGGTATAGCTTCCATAAAATTTACTACACGTTTCACAGCATAATTATCCTCCAATACCCATCCCATATCACAATATATATAGCCTTTGTCTTGAGAATATTTTTTTTGTTTACAAAGCATTACTCCGTCAAGACCAAGGCCACGGAACTTTTTCTTTACCCCAAGATATCCCAGTCTAAATCCTTTGGTTCTATTTTTTAACAATAACATTTTTAGAGCTCTTAGTAACTCACATTGGCTAAATCCTTTTATAGGAACCATTTTTTCTGTTATATTAGGCACTCCTCCAAAAAAACCAGCTGGTTCCCCTTTAACATAAAGAAATATAAAAAGATCTTTATCCATAATCAAAAGCATATCATCAATAATACGATTAAACTCTTCTTCTGTAAATGGCACAAATCCAAAATTATCACTCCAGGCATCATTATAGATATCACACATCTCTTTTTTACGAACATCAAGTGGTCTATCCCCCCATTTTTCGATAGTAATGTTATACCTTTTTAAAACTTTATTTGAGACTCTGGTAAGCTTTTCTTCCATTGGTCTTTGAGGTGCAACCTCCCAGGATAATACATTTTTTATACCTTGAAATCCACAATTTTTTAATAATTTTTCATAATATGGTTTATTATAATGATAATACATTACAGGTCGTGAGCTAAATCCAGATATCATAAGACCAGGTGTGTCTTCATTCACCGGCAGATTTTGAGGACCGCGGATATATTTCATTCCTTTTTTCTTTAACCAATTTTCTGAAGCGCTTATCAAGCTTTCTGCAACTGCAGAATTATCAATAGAGTCAAACTGGCCAAAAAATCCAACATTATCATTCCATTTTTTATTATGATTATAATTTATAAATGCATTACAGCGTCCAACAATTTGATTATCAATCATTGCCATAAAAAATATCATTTCAGCATGCTTAAAAAAAAGATTATCAGGTTCAAAAAATCCTTTTATGCCAATTAATTTAAATCCAAGATATTCATAATTAAGAAGAGGTACATATTGGGGATCACTTTCATAGTGGTGCCAGTGAAAATCTACAAATTTTTTTAATTGCTTTTTCCAATCTTTCTGTTGATTTGAAATAGTAATAATCGAGATGTCTTCTTTAGAGATATTCTTTTTAATTTCTTCCACCATGATTTCTCCTTTTATTGAAATTAATTACACCCTGTTGAACCAAATCCACCAGAATTCCTATTGCTTTCACTAAGTTTATCTGACACGATAAATGAAACCCTTTCATACTTTGAGATTACTAACTGAGCAATTCTATCGCCCCGGTTAATAAGAAACGGTTTCTTTCCAAAATTGAATAATATGACACTAATAATCCCTCTGTAATCAGAATCAATAGTACCAGGAGAATTCAATATACCTATACCGTGTTTTAAAGACAAACCACTTCGTGGTCTTACTTGGCCTTCATAACCAGCTGGAATTGCAACTCTAATTCCAGTTGAGATACATTCTATTTCACCAAACCTTATAACTACTGGCTTATTAATAGCTGCATATAGATCAAGCCCGGATGATCCTGCGGTTTGATATGTAGGAAGAGGTAAATTTTCAGATCCAGGCTCTATTTTTATTTTAATATTAATAGTACTCATTGATTTTAATTAAATATTTAAATTTCATTTATTGTTGTTATCGTCACCTATATTTACTAATTCTTGAATATATTTTTTCTGAAGCTCTGTTAACTCTTTAGCACGTTTATAATCATTATCTTTTAAAGATTTACGAATTTTATCATCCAATTGTCTTACTTTATACTGTAAATCATTTGTTTGAGAATAATCAAAAAGATCTTCTTGATTTGATTTTCGATTCATTTTTACCCTCAATATTAAAAATAAATTAAACGGGCAATTATAAATCCTAAAAATATCCAAAATGGAATTAATAATAATAAAATACGGCTAAATCTTTTTTGAAAAATAAGATTAGAAATTATTTTTCGTTTCTCAAACGCTTTAATTATTTTTACTTTAAGATCATCCACATTAATAGGTTTAACTAAATAATAATCGGCTCCTGCAACCAAACTTTCTACTGCAGAATCTACAGTTGGATATCCAGTTATAACAATAATTGGTATATTGGAATCCTCAGATCTCATCTTTTTCAGCATAGAGAGTCCATCCATAACAGGCATTCTAACATCAGTTAAAACCATAGAAAAATCGTGTTCACGAAATTTATTTAAACCATCATCTCCATTTTCAGCCGTAATCGATCTATGACCAAATTCAGTTAACATTTCTGACAGATAATCTCTTACCACTTCATCATCTTCAACAATCAATATATTTTCCATAGAAATTACCTCAAAAAAAATAATTAAAAAATTGTGGTTTGAAATAATAGATAAAATGTAAAGATATTTTTTTATCTTGTCAAGGTAAAACACAATAAAATATTTCTTCCATGTATTCCTTGAACTATATAAAATTTCTCAATAGTAATCACAAATCCTCAAAAAAATCCCATACCAAATATCCAGAAGTTTTTGAAAATATTTTAGTGTTTTAGTATTTTTCGAGTATTTCGCAGGTAATTTCTGTTTTTTTCTTGCTTTTCGAGAGCTTTTTTCAATTAATTTTACTGTATAAAATAATACCGAAACCTAAAGATAATTTCGGTGTTATTATCGAATAAAAAAATCTAAAATTATTCTTTGGTTTTAGTTTCCAATTCATTAATTAAAGGAATCTCACTAATATTCTTACCTAAATATTTAAGTTCCCATTCTACAGAAGAGACAAGTTCATGGTCAGGGTATTTATTAATGAATTTTTCATACTCCTCTTTAGCTTTTACAGTATCAGAGAGAGTATTAGCATATATAAATCCTATCATAAACTGACTCTGAGGAGTAAATTTACTTAAAGGATATTCATCTATTACCCTCTTGAGTCGAGAAATTGCTTTTGATGATTCTCCTAAAGGATTACTGTAAATAATACCTGCTCTATATAAAGCTTCAGAACAAAAAGGACTTCCGGGATAAGTTTCTACAAGTTCATCATAATATTTGACAGCTCCTTCAAACTCTTCTTCTATTTCAAGTGATTTTGCCTTATCCATTATTTTATCATCTGGGAGTTTAGTGCATGTATTAGTGATAAATAAAAAAATAGAAAATAGTGTAAGATTAATCATCACTAGAAAAACTCTTCTCATATTTCCTCCTATCAAAATAGAATATTAAAAAGGTATCATTTTTTTACTTTAAAATCAAGCGAATTTTGATTTACTAAAATCCTAATATTATTTCCTTTCATATAATTATTTGCTAAGATATTATTTGCTAATGGATTTACAACCATCCTCTGTAAAATTCTCTTCATAGGTCTGGCGCCAAAAGCAGGATCATATCCATTCATTGCAATTAATTTTTTCGCCTCGTCCGACATATCTACAATAATACCTTGCTTCTTAAGTTTATCTGCAACCTTTTTAAACTGTAAGGTTACAATTTTTTCAATCTCCTTAATTCCAAGAGGACGAAATACTGAAATTTCATCAATCCGATTAAGTAATTCCGGACGTAGAGATTGTTTTAACTGACGAGTAACTTCTTGCTTGATTTTATTGAAAATTTCATCTTTATTGGATTCATTCATATCTTTAGATTGTTCCATAATAAATGAAGAACCAATATTTGAAGTCATGATTATAATTGTATTCTTGAAATTTACTACTCTTCCCTTATTATCAGTCAAACGTCCATCATCCAGAACCTGAAGCAGGATATTGTAAACTTCAGGATGAGCTTTCTCTATTTCATCAAGAAGAATCACTGAATAAGGTCTTCTTCTTACCGGTTCAGTCAACTGACCACCTTCTTCATAACCAACATATCCAGGTGGTGCTCCAATGAGTCGGGAGACAGAATGGCGTTCCATATATTCGGACATATCAACTCTTACCATAGCATGTTCATCATCAAATAAAAATTCCGCCAGAGCCCTGGCAAGTTCTGTTTTACCCACCCCGGTTGTACCAAGAAAAATAAATGAACCAATAGGTCTGGTCTCCTCTTGTAATCCTGCCCTGGCTCTCCTGATTGCATCCGCAACAATCCCTACAGCCTCATCCTGCCCCACAACTCTCTGTTTTATACGTTCTTCCATATGGACAAGCTTCTCCTTATCACTCTCTATCATTCTTGATACAGGTATACCTGTCCAGCGTGAAACAACTTCTGCTATATCCTCTTCATCCACCTCTTCTTTAAGCATCTTTTTTGTTTTCTGCATCTCAATTAATTTTTCATTAACTTGCCCTAACTCTTTTTCTAATTCTGGAAGTTTTCCATATTTTAATTCTGCAGCAGTGTTAAGGTCTCCATCTCTTTCAGCTTGAGATGTTCTGGATTTAACATCTTCAATATCTTCTTTTAATTTTCTGATAGTGCTTATGGTATCTTTTTCCAACTGCCACTGGCTGCGCAATAGTGTGGCTTCCTCATTTAAATTTGCCAAATCCTGATTAATTTTATCCAGTCTTTTTATCGATTTTTCATCTTTTTCTTTTTTTAAAGCTTGTTTTTCAATCTCCAACTGTCTTAACTTCCGCTCCACCTGATCCAATTCAGCAGGCATTGAATCTATCTCAATACGTATTTTAGAAGCAGCTTCATCCACAAGATCAATGGCTTTATCAGGAAGAAATCTCCCCGTTATATAACGATCTGAAAGAACTGCAGCTTCTACTAAGGCACTATCCTTTATTCTAACTCCGTGATGGACTTCATATCGTTCCTGAAGTCCCCTTAATATTGAAATAGTATCTTCTACTCCTGGTTCATTTATCATCAGAGGCTGAAATCTGCGTTCTAAGGCTGCATCTTTTTCAATGTATTTACGATACTCATCCAGGGTGGTTGCTCCAATACAGCGAAGTTCTCCTCTTGCCAACGCAGGTTTCAACATATTAGAAGCATCAACTGCACCATCAGCAGCTCCAGCTCCAACCATGGTATGAAGCTCATCAATAAAAAGTACTATCTCTCCTTCAGATTCCTGTATCTCTTTGAGCACTGCTTTTAGCCTGTCCTCAAACTCACCCCTGAACTTAGCACCAGCAACCAAAGAACCCATAGAAAGAGACAATATCCTCTTGGATTTCAAATTTTCCGGTACATCTCCTGAAACTATACGAAATGCAAGTCCTTCTGCTATGGCTGTCTTTCCTACTCCAGGATCTCCAATAAGTACAGGATTGTTTTTAGTTCTGCGTGAAAGTATCTGAAGCACACGTCGTATCTCTTCCTCTCTGCCTATTACAGGATCAAGCTTTTGCTGACGAGCTAGTTCATTTAAATCCGTAGTAAATCGTTTTAAAGACAGATATTTATCTTCTGGAGTCTGATCCGTAACCCGCTGGCTGCCGCGAATTTTCTGCAAAACTTCAAGTATTTTATCTTCAGTTATGCCTGCTTCCTGTAATATCCTACCACCCTTGGTGGAACAGGATGAAAGAGCAAGAATAAGGTGTTCCACACTAATATATTCATCCTTTAGTCTCTGAGAGAATTTTTGCGCATCTTCAAATACACTATTTAACTCTTTTGACATATAAGACTGTCCAATTCCCCCAGCGACTTTTGGGAAGCGATCAATCTCTTTTTCTAGCTTTTGTTTGATTTCATTTTCAGAAACACCAAATTTTTTTAACACTGAAGAAAAAATTCCCTCTTGATCCAGAAACAGAGCAAGAAGAAGATGTTCAGGTTCTAGTTGCTGATTACCATTTTCTGTAGCTAATCTTTGAGCCCTCTGGATAGCTTCCTGGGATTTTATAGTAAATTTATTAAGATCGATCATTATATTTTCCTCTATTAAAAAATCATTGCCTGAGCATGATCCTAAAATATGAATCATAACTACAAGGTATATGTTTCTTACTACTATAAGCTGTCTTATAGCTATTGGTTTCTTGATTTTTGATTACCAGTAACAAAAAGCTAGTTATCAGGTACCAGTAATATTAGTCGATTTGAGACCTAACTTCACTAATTATTATTATACTTTAAAAAATAATTCCAGAGCTTCATACTATTACAATGATCATCATTCTAAAATATTACTATTTATCATCGTCATCAACTACTTCATAATCAGCATCTTTTACCTCACCACTATCTGATTTATCTTCTGCTTCAGCTTGTTGTTGTCCTCCACCTGGTTGTGATCCTGGTTGGGCTCCTGCATCCTGCTGAGCATACATTTGTGATCCGGCTTCTTGCCATACTTTGTTTAACTCTTCAGTTGATGATTTTATTTCCTCAATATTTGATCCCTTTAAAGCTTCTTTTACCCGACCTACTGCAGCTTCAAGTTTACTTTTTAATTTCCCATCAACTTTATCCCCGTATTCTTTGATATTCTTTTCAGTTTGATAAACCAGTTGATCAGCTTTGTTTCGGGCATCGACCTCTTCCTTTTTCTTTTTATCTTCAGCGGCATGCTCTTTGGCTTCATTCACCATTTGCTCAATCTCTTCTTCTGTAAGTCCGCTGGAGGCTTCTATACGTATTGACTGTTCTTTGCTTGTTGCTTTATCCTTAGCAGAAACATTCAAAATTCCATTTGCATCAATATCAAATGTAACCTCAATTTGGGGTATACCACGAGGTGCTGGAGGTATACCATCTAAATGGAATTTTCCAATTGACTTGTTCCCTGAAGCCATCTCTCTCTCTCCTTGAAGTATATGTATCTCAACTGATGATTGATTGTCAGCTGCAGTTGAAAAAATTTCGCTCCTTTTAGTAGGAATAGTTGTATTCTTTTCAATAAGTTTGGTCGCAACACCGCCAAGAGTCTCAATACCGAGAGAAAGAGGAGTAACATCAAGAAGAAGAACATCCTTAACGTCACCTCCCAGCACACCTCCTTGAATAGCTGCTCCGATAGCAACAACTTCATCAGGATTTACTTTTTTATGAGGTTCTTTTCCAAAAATATCTTTGACAATTTTTTGTACTTTTGGAACGCGGGTCATACCACCTACCAGCACAACTTCATCAATTTCAGATTCTGAAAATCCCGCCTCTTTAATAGCTGTTTTGCAAGGTCCGATAGTACGAGAGAATAAACCATCACACATTTGTTCAAATTTAGCTCTGGTCAGGGTCATATTCAGATGTTTGGGACCAGCATCTGTAGCGGTGACAAAAGGGAGGTTTATCTCTGTCTGAGTAGTGGTTGAAAGTTCTTTTTTTGCTTTCTCTGCAGCTTCTTTAAGTCGTTGAACAGCCATAGGATCTTTGGACAGATCCACTCCTTCATCTTTTTTGAAACCATCTACCAGCCAGTCAATAATTTTTTGATCAAAATCATCTCCTCCTAAATGTGTATCTCCATTGATTGATTTAACTTCAAATACACCATCACCTATTTCAAGAATTGAGATATCAAATGTTCCTCCACCCAGGTCGAAGACTGCAATCTTTTCATTCTTTTTCTTATCAAGACCATAAGCAAGTGAAGCTGCGGTTGGTTCATTTATTATCCGTTTTACCTCTAATCCTGCAATAACACCTGCTTCTTTTGTTGCTTGCCGCTGACTGTCATTAAAATAGGCTGGCACTGTTACCACAGCCTCTTTTACTTCATGCCCTAAGTATTCTTCTGCTGTCTGTTTCATTTTTTGCAGGACCATTGCAGATATTTCCGGGGGTGAATACTCTTTATCACCTACTTTCACCCGAGCAACATTATTCTTACCTTTTACAACTTTATAAGGTACTTCTTTAATTTCACCAGAAACCTCATCATACATTCTCCCCATAAAACGTTTTATGGAAAATATTGTATTTTCCGGATTGGTTACAGCCTGTCTCTTAGCAGGTTCACCAATCAATCTTTCTCCTTTTTTGGTAAAAGCTACTATAGAAGGGGTGGTTCTTCCCCCTTCAGGATTGGGGATAACTGTAGGTTCTCCTCCTTCAAGTACTCCTACACATGAATTAGTTGTTCCTAAATCAATTCCAATTATTTTACCCATAACGTATATTCCTCCCTTTTAAATTAAATTTTTATTCATTATTATTTGATTTCTTTTGATTTTTTGATTCTTTATTTTTACTACTTTCATTAGATTTGGATGTCTGCTCACGGTTTCCATTTGACTTGGATGAATGTTGACTACCATTTTTATTATTATTCAGTTTATCAGCTCCAGCTCTCTTATAATCAGTTGAATAAAAACCTGATCCTTTAAATATGATCCCAACTCCGGTACCAATCAACTTTCTTACATACCCATTACATTTTGGGCATTTCTTAACTGGTTCCGCAGTAATGGACTGAAAAACTTCAAAACAATGTCCACATTCTGTGCATTCATATTCATAGGTTGGCATATATATTCTCCTTATAGTGCTCTCAACTTTTCAATATATTCTTTCTCTTTTTTAGTCGGATTTATAGGAAATTTCACCCGTACATTCACATATTGATTTCCTGAATATCCATTCCTTCTTACTCCCATACCTTTCAATCTGAATTTAGTACCATCTTTAGTCAATTTAGGAATTTTAAGTCTCACTTTTTTACCAAAAATTGTCTTTACTTTTATGGAAACACCTTCAACAGCTTGGATCAACGAAATTGCTACTTCACAAATGATATCATTTCCTTTTCTATTGAAAAAAGTACTGGATTTTACTTTAATCCTTACATACATATCCCCGGTTGGATTATTTGCATTCGAAAGTCTGCCTTCTCCTTTCAAACGTATTTTATCACCTTCTTGAATACCGGATGGTATGTTTATAGAATATGTACGCTTTCCGTAAATCTTTCCAGTACCATTACATTTATCACAAGGATTTTTTATAATCTGACCTTTTCCATAACAGCGGGGACATGGTCTATTAACTCCAAACAATCCTTGAGAAATAGAAATATATCCTCGACCATTACATTGGGGACAGCTAACCACAGATGAACCAGGTTTTGCTCCACCTCCTTCACACACAGGACAGATCTTCTCTTTATTAACTGTAAAATTTGTTTTTCCTCCTTTAACTGCTAATTCAAAAGGGATCAATAGTTCAACATCCAAATCATTATTCTTTTGGGTTTGGGATTGGTCTCTATACTGCTGACTACCAGATCCAAAATTAAATATCTGGGAAAAAAGATCACCAAGACCTCCAAAACCACTGAATCCTTCATATTGAAAACCTCCTGAACGGGCCCTTTTCCCTGACTGTTGAAAACCACCAAATCCAAAATCCTTAAAATCAAATCCGTGGTTAAAATTAAATCCTTGACTCCCACCAAACTTCCTCATTTGATCATACTTCTGTCTCTTTTGAGAATCACTTAATACAGCATAGGCTTCGGAAATATCCTTAAATTTTTCTTCTGCACTTTTATCTCCAGGATTAGCATCAGGATGATATTTTTTTGCCAGACTCCTATAAGCTTTTTTTATATCATCTGAACCTGCATTTTCACCAACTCCTAATATTTTATAATAATCCTTTGCCTTCATTATATATTACTATCTTTCCTGACTTTTTTTAATGACTTCTTTATATTTACCAACCCGAACCCGACTAGGACGAAGTAATTTGTCACCAAACCTGTAGCCTTTTTGAAGTACTTCCATTACCACATCATCATTCTCAAAACATGTATCAATTACTCCAATAGCTTCATGGCAGTTTGGATCAAATTCCTTACCTTTATCATCTATCTCTGTAAGCTCTTGCTCTTCAAGGATTCTTTTTAAATTATTATAAATCATCTTAATTTCTTCCAGATTGCATTGCTTCTTCCCTTTATAATGTTCAAACATTCTATCAAAATCATCCAAAACAGGGAGTATGGATGATATCATACTACCTTTTGCAATTAAAAAATCTCTCTTTCTTTCATTTTCAATCCGTTTTCTATAGTTAATGAATTCTGCTTGTACTCTCTGTAGTTGTTCTTTATATTCCTTTAACAAATCATCCTTGGTTTTCTTTTCTTCGCATGTATCATTTTTTTCCTTTATATCTTTTTTAGTTAATTTTTCTTTGACTTTATTGTTTTCATTATTTTCAGTAGTCTTTTCAGTTACTTTTTCTTCAAACTCTTCAGTATTATTTGAAATTGGTATTTCCATATCTCTCCTTTTTTTAAAATTAATTGAACTAATTAGCTAATTTATGCTATCAATATACATTTATTAACTATTGGACAATGCAAATTAAATGCCAAAAATAATTAATAATATTAAGTATTTGTTTTTTATATAAATTGATTAAAATTATCTTTATTTAATGTATGTGTCATTATGACAACTTTTGTCATTTTGACAGTTTTATCATGACAATTAACATTATGGCAGAAAATATGAAATATCATTAAAAATTTTTTGTTTGATTAATGATAATTTCAAAAATATTGTGAAAATTCATATCTTTGGAAGTTCTTGGTAGGTTAAATAAAAATTTTCTCTAATCTAAACAGAATTGTATCTTTATAATAGACGACGGATAGTAGTGATTGGCATGGTGATGAGTGAATAAAATGATGTCATCTTGTTTCGGATTCTTGAAAAACGAACTAATCTACTATGCGAATGCTTTCATTTACCATAGATCAATATAGATGGTTTTATCCTCAAATTTATCTGAAAAACTGAACAAGAAAACCAGAAAAATCTCATCATCTATGATATTATTCACAGTACTACTCTCAATCTACAGGTGTCATCACCTCGCAGGACAGAGGTTTCAAGAGTTACTGTTACAGATCTCTTCAATCCCTGCTCAAAGAGCTCTTTGACCCACCCAACAGAGCAATAACAGTAAGCAGGTGGTATGTTACCTTTGAATCCCTTTACCTTGTGACAGTAACATCGGGGATAGATCATGTAGATTGTTTCACCCTCTTTTTTCAGCATGGGAAGTGTTTTTCGTAATCTCTCCAAAAACTCATTGGTATCTTTTGCACCCTTTGCCGCATCTTTTGCTTTTTTAATGTAGTTTGAAGAAATACAATGACGACCACGCTTTTCCAGCATGTCCTTTAACCTCTCCTTATCGCTATATTTTTCTATTTTGTTAAATAGATCTACTAATATCTGATGGTTAATTTCTTTCTTACTTATCATATCGCTCTCTTTGAAATTTTCATAATGTAAAGATAAAAATATTAATTAACTTACAAGGAATTCCACACTTTAAAAATTAAGGTGCTTATCATATTATTCACTTCATCATCCTCTTAAGCCTTTTAGTACCGGACCGGCTTAAGATAATTTCATTGCCATCTACCAGTATACATTTCAGACGATTGTTACTCCAGGTTTGAAGCTCTTTAACTGCCTCAAGATTAATAATATAGGAACGATGTACCCGGATAAACAAATCAGGTTCAAGTTTTGTTTCCAGAGTGGATAAGCTCTGATTAAACAAATATTCTTTACTTTTCGTATGCAAATTTACATAATCTTCCATAGCTTCGATCCAGTAAATATCTCCTGTATTAATCATAATAACTTTATCAGATTCTTTAACCAGAATTCGCTTTAGATATTTCTTAGTAGAAACAATGTCTTTAATAAGATTTTCAATATTCTGATCTGTTTTACTATCATTCTTAATCTGACTTTCAACTCTTCTTAATGCCTTATCAAATCTTTCCTGAGTATAGGGTTTCAAAAGATAGTCAACAGCATTTACTTCAAATGCCTTGATGGCATACTGGTTGTAAGCAGTAGAAAAGATAATATGGGGTATTTTATCAAGCATTTGCAGCAGTTCAAAACCATTGATTTCAGGCATTTGAATATCAAGAAACAAAAGGTCAGGATCAAACTTCTCTATAGCAGAAATAGCTTCATGAGCATCTTTACATTCAGCCTGTATTATAACTTCAGGATGATTCTGAAGATACTCCTTGATCAAATCCCTTCCCAGCTGCTCATCATCAATAATTATTGATTTAATTTTCTTCATTTTTAAGTATTGGTATGGAAATTTTTACAATAAATTCATTAGAATCCGCATGATCTATAGAAAAAATAAAGTTATCATCATATAAAAGCTTTAGTCTCTGCTTAATATTCTTTAGACCAGTTCCTTTTTTTATACTGTTTGCAGAAAATGGCTTATTAATTTTATTGGAAATAGTACACAGAATCCGATTTATACTTTGCTTTTCAATCTTTATTAAAATAGAACTCATGCCCCTTTTTTTCGTAATACCGTGTTTTATGCAATTTTCAAGTAAGGGCTGCAATATCAAAGCTGGAAACTTTGTATTCAGAAGATTTTGATCTATAATTTCTGTAATAGAAAGCCTATCACTAAATCTTATCTTTTCTATTTCAAGAAATTTATGGGCAAATTCAAGTTCATCTTTTAAAGAAAGAAATATTTTATCTTCTAAGTCAAGAGAAATTCTAAAAAGATCTGATAAAAGTTCAATCATTTTTCTGGCTAAATTTGGATTTTTAGTAACCAAAGCATTTATTGAATTTAAAGAATTAAACAGAAAGTGTGGATTTATTTGCATTTTAAGGGCTTTTAACTCTGCATCTCTGGTTAATAGTTTCATTTCTGTCTCTTTTAAGGCTTTTTCTCTGAATTGCCTATAGTATATAATCGTATAATAGACTCCACCAATAATAAAATAAATCAAAATACCAAAAATATACTGCCATCCTAT
Organism: uncultured bacterium; assembly: GCA_964442615.1. GTDB lineage: Bacteria > Zhuqueibacterota > QNDG01 > QNDG01 > CAYUAG01 > CAYUAG01. Next base: position 460 of record CAYUAG010000101.1, on the reverse strand, counting down.
AATTTCAGCTGCAGAGTAAGCACTTCCCTGTCCAAGAGTAGAAAAAATTTGTTTTCCTTCTGCTAAAAACCAAGAACCATAAATTATAATAAGCCATATAGCAGAAAAAATTAGTGATAAAAAGAAATGTATACAAATGAAAATTGGAACAGGAAATCTACTAAATGGTATTTTTCTACATATAAACCAAATGAGAATACTCAAAAATGCAAAAGGAATATAGGTTTGAAATGATATAAATAAACTCATTAACAATCCTAATCTTACATTAAAATTAAAAAAAATTGCATAAAAAATAATCCAAAACAGCCAAATCAGAGCAGCATAAAGAATAAATTTTTTATTAATTTTTTTAAATAGTGACATTATACTTTTCAACTCAATAATTATTGAAAATCTATAAAAAAATAACAAACAATTTCATAAAATCCAAAATAAATATATTATTAATTTAATTATT
>CAYUAG010000100.1:0-14275 GCA_964442615.1 uncultured bacterium | reverse complement strand
ATACAAAATTCATGAACTAAAAAAATAAGTTTGATATAAACTTTTAGTGTGTCTCGTGTATTTTGTGGGAAATATATTCTTAAAGCAAAATCATTTATTAAAAAAGATTTAGAAATGGATAGTATTGATAAAAAATACAACAAACTTGAAAAGATACTCAATACCCTAGATTCAGCAATCATTGCATTCTCTGGGGGTGTTGACAGCACATTCCTTCTATGGGCTGCCAAAAAAATACTTAAAAAAAATATTATTGCAGTTACCTTTAAATCCGAAATAATTCCCCAATCCGAAATTCAGGAAGCAAAAACACTGGCATCTGAGTTTAATGTTAAACACATTATTATCGATTCTGACATCCTTAATCACGAACTGTTTATATCAAATAATCAGGATAGATGTTACTACTGTAAAAAATTTATTTTTTCTGAAATAGTTACTATTGCTCAATCCAATAACATCAAACATGTCATAGAAGGTTCAAATGCAGACGATGCTTATGACTTCCGTCCTGGAAGGAGGGTTCTAAAAGAGATGAATATAAAAAGTCCTCTTGCCCAGGCAGGTCTTACCAAAAAAGAGATCCGAACACTATCCCATGAAATGGGTCTCTCAACTTGGAATAAACCTCCCCTTGCCTGTCTTGCTACCCGCATCCCTTATGGTATTAAGATCACAAGAGATAAAATTAAAAGGATCAACAAATGTGAACAGTTTCTCATTGACAAAGGTTTCAAACAAGTCCGGGTCAGAGATTATGGATCTATTGTCCGAATAGAGGTTCCTAAAAATGAATTAAATAAACTATTAGAAGATAAAATTTCCCAAGCTATTGTAAAAAAATTCAAGGATTATGGTTTTAATTATATCTGTGCCGATATGGAAGGATACAGGAGCGGCAGTATGAATGAGGTAATAAAAGATGAATAGTGAAAAAATTAAAAACCTTCTTAAAGATGTTCAAACAGGTAAAATGAGCATCAGTGATGCTATGGATAAACTTAAATCCTTTCCCTACGAAGACATTGGATTTGCTAAAATCGATACTCACCGAGCTTTTCGCAGAGGTTTTCCGGAAGTTATCTTCTGCCAGGGAAAAACACCTGAACAAGTAAAAAAAATTGTGGAAAGAATGAGTAAAGAAAATCAGATAATTTTAGCTATGAGAGCCCAAGAGAATATCTTTAAAGCAGTGAAGAAAGTGACCGATAAGGCCAAATACTATGAACAGGCAAAAGCAATTGTAATTGGGAAAATGCCAAAAATAAAAAATAAAAATAAAATACTTATCATTTCTGCTGGTACTGCAGACATACCTGTAGCAGAAGAAGCAGCTATAACTGCCCAATGTATGGGAAACTGTATTGATAGATTATATGATGCCGGGATTGCAGGAGTACATCGACTTTTACAAAACAAAGATCAGATCTTTTCAGCACATGTTATTATTGTTGTTGCAGGTATGGAAGGTGCTTTACCAGGAGTAGTGGGGGGATTGGTTGATAAACCTGTAATAGCAGTGCCTACAAGCATAGGTTATGGAACCAGTTTTAATGGAATTTCCGCCTTACTTACCATGCTCAACTCATGTGTACCGGGAATTGGGGTGGTAAATATTGACAATGGATTCGGGGCTGGTTATCTTGCCAGTATAATCAATAATCTGAACAGTGGTTAATAATTATTTATTACTAGAAAATAAATTAACAGTCAGTATTGGTTGTGATTAGGTTACCAAATTTAAGTAAACTGCATCTGGTAACTGTGACCATCTTGTTATTTTAAAATTTCAAATAAAATATCAAATCCTCTATTTTACGATAAGGAGAGATGTAATGAAAATTGGTTATTTTGACTGTATTGCTGGTGCAAGTGGGGACATGATTCTGGGTAGTCTGCTAGATTGTGGTCTCGATTTTAAATATCTAAAAACAGAACTTGAAAAACTTAAACTGAAAAACTATACCTTAAAAAAGAATAAAGATCAGAAAAAAGGAATTTCCGGAACTAAATTCCAAGTCTCTGTTAAAAAAACCCATCATCATCGTGGTTTAAATGATATACTTAAAATTATTGACAACAGTAACTTAAACAGTAATGTAAAATCCAACAGTAAAAAAATTTTTACCAATCTTGCCAAAGCTGAATCTAAGATACATGCTAAGTCTGTAGATGAAATACATTTTCATGAAGTGGGGGCTGTTGATGCTATTATTGACATAACAGGTGCTTCTATAGGTTTCGACTACTTTAATATTGAACAAATATGGATATCTAAAATACATATTGGAACCGGTACTCTGAAATGTGCCCATGGAACCCTCCCTGTTCCTGCTCCTGCTACTCTTGAGCTACTTAAATCAAAGCCCGTATATTCCACCAACATTGAACAAGAACTTGTTACTCCTACTGGAGCTGCAATTCTTACAACTATGGGTACAAATTTTGGTGGAATGCCAAGTATGAAGATTGAAAAAATTGGTTATGGTTTAGGCAACCATGATCTTGACATTCCCAATATTTTACGTCTTACCATTGGTAACAAAAATGCTAAATTTGAACATGATACAGTACAAATGATAGAAACCAACATTGATGATATGAATCCTCAATTTTACGAACATTTAATGGATACACTCTTTGCAAACGGAGCCAAGGATGTTTTTCTTACCTCAGTAATCATGAAAAAAAATCGTCCTGGAGTAGTACTCAATGTACTTGCTGATCCCAATACAACTGATCTATTATCTGAAATTATCTTTAATCAAACCACAACCCTGGGAGTAAGAATATCTAACATCAAAAAAAGAAATATACTCCACCGGGAAATCATCTCTGTAACCACTCCCTGGGGTAAATCAAGAGTAAAAGTCCGTACTCTTGATAATAAAAATAAGAGTGTCTCGCCAGAATATGATGACTGTAAAAAAATTGCAAATAAAAATAATATTCCCATTCAAATGGTCTACGATAAGGTAAAACAAATCGCCAAGGAAAAAACATCTTCCTAAATGTTAACAATTAATTATTGTTAGCTTTAAGAAAAAATGCGTTTAGAACGATTAATATCAATTACTTTTATGCTCCTCAATCGGAAGCAGGTTTCAGCACCAGAACTCGCTAAAAAATTCGGTGTATCAATTCGTACAATCTACAGAGATATTGATACCATCAACAAAGCTGGAATCCCCATAACATCAAACACCGGAAGACAGGGTGGTTTTGGTATTTTGGATACCTACCGAATTGATCGGCAGGTACTAACATTCAAGGAAATATCATCCATTATTAATGCCTTGAAAGGAATTAATGCTACTCTTGAAGATCACACTGTCAATATGACTATTGAAAAAATTGCTACCCTTCTACCCCGCTCAGCCTCATTTGATATTCAGGGTATGCAACAGCCAATTGCTTTTGATTTTATCCCCTGGGGATACTCCAGTAACTATAAAAAACTGTTCATGAATTTATATCACTCCATAGAAAATCAAAAAATAGTTATCATTGATTATTCAAAACCTTTACAGCAGTCAATCCGCCGTCATATAGAACCAATGACATTACTTTTTAAGGGATATAATTGGTACCTATTTTCTTATTGCAGATTGAGACAGGACTACCGCATATTCAGACTATCTAGAATAAAAAATCTGAACCTTACCAATAGAACTTTTACCCGTCGTGAAAAAAATTATAAAGATCTACCCTTCTGGTCAGAATCTTCAAAAAAAAATATTGACCTTACTCTAAGATTTTTTCCCAAGGTAAGGACTATTGTAGAGGATTATTTTCAGAAAGAGCAATGTACCTATAAAAAGGATGGATATATTATTACTGACCTAGAATTTCCGGATAATGATTGGGTGTATGGCTTTATCCTTAGTTTCGGACAATATGTTGAAGTACTGAAACCTGCTCATGTTCGTGAGAAAATTGCCCTCAGTGCAAAAAAAATCTTTGAAATCTATAAACCCTGACATACACCTGTCACACTTGAGGGTTATATTATCCCTATAGCCATAATACCAAAAACCGTATCGGATCAAAGTAGCTTAATAGTAAGGTTGTGAAAAAAAAATAATTTAAAAAAGGAGGAACTAAGCATGACAAGCACAAAAAGAATTGTAATCGCAACTATTATAGGATTTATCTGCGGTTTTATATGTATGAAACTGGCAAGTTCAGATCCCAGTCAACCTATAACAATTGGTTTAAAACTGTCAATACTCTTCAGCAGAGGTATTACCGGTTTTATGATTGGAATAAGTGCCTTAAAGCTAAGATGGTGGTGTAACGGTATTCTTTTAGGATTTATAGGAAGTATTCCCATGGCATTTCCTATTATGAATGATCTCAATATTATGATTGCAACCTTAGTTATGGGAATAATTTATGGTTTTATAATTGAACTGGTAACAAGTGTACTATTCAAGGCCAAACAGGGGTAAATCAAAGAGAATTAATTATTAATAGTTAGTAATTAACGAGTCCACTTACGCCCAATAATTTAAAAATTCTTGAGTAATGGATTAATACAGTTCTGAACAGATTCAGGGATAAGCTATAACTTTGTTCTTTACCAAAGAAAATAATTTTTAAGTGGACTCATCAATAATACAGGAATTTAATATGAAAAATATTCGCATAATTGATACCAATATGGACAATATCCAGGAGTATGGGATTTGCGGGTATAAGGATCCTAAAAAACCAGGCTATTCGGAAAAACTTAATTGGTTGAAGGATCAATATGATAAAGGAATGAAAATTAAAATATTACAGACAGAAGAAGACGGAACCCAGGGAATGATTGAATACATTCCCGGAGAATACTGCTGGCGTCCAGTTCAGACAAAAGGATATATGTTTATTCATTGTGTGTTTGTGGGTTTTAAAAAAAAATACAAGGGCAAAGGATATGGTTCTCGTATGATCAAAGAATGTCTGCAGGAGACAATAAGAAAAGGGATGAACGGAGTTGCAGCAATTACCCGAAAAGGTTCTTTTATGGCGGACAAAAATATTTTCTTAAAAAATGGATTTAAGGTTGTTGATCAAGCAGCCCCGGATTTTGAATTAGTTGTAAAAAGATTTGATAAAAACAAGCCATTTCCTGAAATCATAGATAATCGTAATGAATTGACCAGAAAATATAAAAAAGGGCTGTACATCCTGAGAGCTGATCAATGCCCCTATACAGTAAAAAACGTAAATGAAATATGTAAAACCGCAAAAAAAGAATTTAATATTCCCCCTAAAATAATCACGTTTGAATCAAGCCAGGAGGCACAAAAAAGTCCCTGCCCCTTTGGAACTTTCGGGATTATTTTAGACGGAAAAATAATTGCCCATCATCCCATCAGCAGCAGACGGTTTGAGAATATAATGAAAAAAATGCGGTAGTTCCTCTTTATTGTTACCCCATCGCTCCAGCAGACCTAATTGATCGGGGTTGCCCAAAAAGTTCAATATGTTTAGAAATGTCATACTGATTGTAATGAAATAATACTGTTTTTATTGGACTTGTCAGTCTTCGACAGGCTCAGACTGACAAAATAATGACTTTTTAAACAACTCCATATAAAGGGTATGTTCTCTAATGCTTCTTTAAAAGGTAGAGAAATTTTAATAGGTTTTTCGTTTGGATTTTTTTCTCTTTTTTTCTTATGTTTAGTCATAATATTATAAGGAGTCCTTTTTTATGAATACTATTATAATTTCATTTCAAGCATTGGCAACAGTTGTTATCGCAATTTATGCCTATTCAAATTACAAATTATCAAAAACAATCAAAAATGAAAACCAAAAATTATTAAAACATCTTATTGTCTCAAACATTGTTGATAGTAGTTTTAGTCGCTTCAAAAGTCGATTAGATGAATACGAAAAATTCCTAAAAGAATTTCACCCAAAAAGTTCTTCATAACTTTTCATTGCATAAGTATACATCGCAAATTTTTTATCTAATTCCGCTCGTTCCTCTGGCGTTACGTTGATCACCCTGGATTTCCTAATCAAGGGCGTATAAAGGGTGGGCTTTAGCCCATAAAACAACATGGTAAAATCATGAATTGGATAACCAATAACCACCGTATCATCAGATTTAATACATTTGACAGTAACTATACATATGGGGATGGGGCAGAGATCCCATACAGATAACAGATACTCTCCAAAAAGTTCGATTTGTTCGTAAATGTCATAATGTTTCGAATGAATGTATATTGTTTTTATTGGACTTGTCAGTCTTCGACAGGCTCAGACTGACAAGTTAATAACTTATTACAGCTCCGATCAAAAAAATAAATGAATTTATTCTAACTCTGTATATATCAGTGATCTCCGAGTTTAAAAAACTGTTACTTTCCCAGAAACTGTTTCAGTTTCAAAGCATCCTCAACTGCATGTCCTTCCACATCATTATTAAAATAACAATAAATCTGTTGTAATTTTGATTTCTCTATTGTCAGCTTTATCTTTTCAGCCCACTGTTCCAACTCTTTCTCTGAATACTTAGAAACATAAGCCTCTTCCGGACCATGGAAACGGAAATAAGCAAAATCAGCAGTAACAACCACATCAGAAACCATATTCAATCCGGAAACAGTACAAAAAGCAACCTTATTTTTTTTCAAGATTTGATATACCTCTTCATCCCACCAGGAAGAATGACGAAACTCAATAACATTTTTTTGTTCATGGTCCATTATATTTAAAAATGATACTAATGTTTCAATAGATTGATCAGTCTTTTTAAAAGAGGGAGGAGTTTGAAACAGAATACACCCAATTCTGTCTTCAAGTATGCTGGTTAAACCATAGAACTGTTTTAATAAATCATCTACCTGCTTTAATTTTTTGTAGTGAGTAATTCTTCTATTTGCTTTCATTGTCATTTGAAAACCGTCAGGCAGCTTATTTCTCCAGCCTTTCAGCATGTTCTTAAATGGAAATCGATAAAATGACATGTTGAGTTCAACTGTATTAAAATATTTTGCTAAAAACCTGATCCATTCCGAACGTTTAATATCCCTAGGATAAAACTTACCAATCCAGTCATCATAACTCCAGCCACTGGTTCCAATAAAGTATTCAGGTTGATTTTTCATTAAAATTCCTTACTTTTGACACTTAGATAAAAATAATCATAGTTTCAAACTAGCATACTAATGGATTTACTTAATACATGATAGAAAATTCTAGATATCAAGCAAAACAAATCTTTCAGAATGTATGGTTTTCCCAGATATTGATTAAGGTAAAAAAAATCTGCTCTCTTTCCTCCTAAACAGGGATAAGACAGCCAGTATTCTATTAAGTTTCATTTTAATCACAAATTTAAAAAATTAATTACAGGATAGAAATAAATAATTTACACATATCATTTTAAAATAAAAATATATGAATAGTGTCAAAAATTAAAAGAAAGCATGATTCTTTTATAGGAATAGTTTGCACTCATTTTAATTGGGCCTATTGGTATAGTAACTTCCATAGGTTTAAAGGAGATATAGATTGATCCCAGACTTAAAAGTCCTGATATTATACAGTGAGTAAGATATTCCCCTGAATTATCATCAATATTTTTTAATTCAGGAGTTGCTTCTTTTTTTTCATTATATTCCTTAATTCGATCTCTTTCATCTTGATAATCATCAAATTTCTTTATACTATAAACACCTGCAGATATACCTAAAACCAGTAAAGGTAAAAATGGGTGGTGTACTTCTTTATAGTAACGCATCTTTTTTTCAAGGTCTATTATCATCTTCCCACGATGAATTTCTGAAATATCACTTTTTGGTACTACAATAATCGTTCCATCTATTAACTGAATAATAAATCCTTTTTCAGTTAGTTTGATAACCTTCCCTTTATATTTTTTATTCTGCTTGGTCATTATTATATCTTGTCCAAAACATTGAGATACCACTGCTAAAAAAATAACTATATATATCAGTCTTCTCATATCTAAAATTACCTATAATTTTTCTTTTGGAATTAAATCTCTTTTAATATAAAATTATAACCACTAATTCTATTTTACCCTTAAAATTTCAAATCTTACTCTAATCATGCAATTTTTATGCCTTCCGTAAAAAAAAGAACTTATTTCATTGAATTCTTTATTTATCCCTTTATATTATTAATAATATTATTGATTTATCTCCATAAAAGACAAAAACTTAAATATTTTAAAAGATTAGAACAAATCACGATAGAAAAAATTAGTCATATTCTCTGTAGAGCAATACCATTATCCGTCTGTTTAGATAACGTCCAACAGGTGAACTATTATCGCCAATAAGTTTCTCTTCTCTCCCTCTTAACTTTAAACGAAGAGGTATATTTTCACCAAAACCTTCCGGCTCATCAATTCTCTCCCACAATTGAAGGTAAATCTGAGGATAAGTATTCTTCACTCGCTGTTTAAAGGCCTCGGTAAAACGAATTGCACGTTGATAAGACAACCGGTTGTTCACTTCATCAGATCCAATTTTACAGGCATGTCCCTCAAATTTTACACTCATATCAAGATTCTGGGCTAACTCTTGTGCAATAATCATCAACCGATCCCAATAAAACTGATAGGTCGGTTCTGCTTTAGCAAATTTTGCAGCTCCAAATACTTCTCTTTTTCGGATAGTTCTTTTTTCTTTTAGATACATTATCTTAGGATGAGTGTAAAAATTCCTATTTAAACTATCAGTCAATACTAAAGAAAACTCATACTGTCGATTACGCTTAACTAATTTTCCACTCGTACCAGTACCATCCCATTTAATAATACCTTTTAAAGAATCATTTGTAATTAAATTATCTTGATTAAATGTAACAATATCTGAACTTTCACCTAAATACCACTCATTAACACCAGCAGGTGTAACTATATCAATTTCAATATGTATTATATTTCTTATGGTGGTATCAACTGCTACAGTTAAGGGGCCAAATATCTTCTCCTCATACTTCTGATCCGTTTTAAAGGAAACTACCCTGTACTGCTGCATTATCATTTCTGCGTCCTGAGGATCAATAGGCATTCTTCTGTCTCCTTTGATCTTTTCGGGGTGATCATATTGAACTATTAACTGAGATGCTGGCACTCCCATATCCTCCAGGATATCTCTCACTGCTTCAGCACGTCTGCCTGCAAAATCAATTTGTTTTTCACCAGTAAGTTTATCAATTGATCCCATTATCCTTAAGGTAATATCAGAATTTTTTTGCAATCTTCTGGCCATCACAACCAAAGCTGGCTCCGGAATCATACTTTGATCATAATATTCTTCAGAAACTTCATCAGAAAATGGTTGGAAATAAATATGAGGTACAATTGGTATATCAGTTGAATCATAACCAGTGGCCATTACTTCTACAGTATCAGGTAAAATAAACTTTCCTTTGGGAATAGAATATACCCCTTGATCTAATATGTTATTATTACTATTAACCTCCAAATACATATTAATTGGCTTAACTACACCTCTAATTCTATGTTTTCCAGAGTAAGGTGTATTCCACATAAAAGAAATAGTAGTGTCTTCTCCTGCCGATAATCCATTACTGCTTACTATGTAAATCTCTGTCTGAATCGGATTATCAGATGTTTCGCTTTCATAAATATCTATTAGTTCCATTTGAAATCCACTGGAGCCTCTTACACCTTTATTAGTAATTCTAAAGGAAATCTTACCTTGCTCAGGTGATGTGGTTATCCATTTTTCCGGTACAAAATTAAAATCCTCTACAGCTAAATCATGAGTTGCTATGACAAATCGATCAACATAGGAAACACGTTGACCACCTTTTTGGGCTAATTGAACATGTTTACTTAAATCATAAGCAGCAACTGCCCAGTAATAAACCCCTCCTTCATTTACTTTTAGTAAACAAGAAGTATCAGAAAGAGATTTATAATAAAATAATGAATCAAGTATGGTAGAACTTACAAACTCACTATAGTTCCTGGAAATCATAGCTACGGCTTTTTCAACCAAAAGACTATCCTTGCTTACCATTACATAGTAATTGACTTTATCAAATGGATCTGGATCAAGTGATTCTTCCCAATTGAGTCTAACATTTGAGGACTCATCTAAAACAAGAGAAGAAGAAATATAAGGAGTCATTATTTCAAATGGCTCAGGAGCAAGTGGATAGTGAATTACCGTACCCCTGTAACTGTTTTTTAAGGCTTCTCCAAAACCCACATCAGCAAAATCAATCTCAAAACCATCTCCATATTTTGTGGTAAGCTTTAAAAAAGAACTTAATATATCATCACATCTAAAACCTATGCCAAAACTAAAATCTCCTAAATTATCCTTATTAAATTTATAACCAGTACGAACTCCTATCATATCATGCCACCAGAATTCAGAACCCAAACATGTAATCCATTCACCATTCTCAATTTTATATAGATCGGAAGCTAAAAGAAAACTACTTGTTTTATACTTACCAAGAAGTAATGATAAACCGAAACGGGTAGTACGGGGTAAAGAAGTTTTTTGTGTATCAAAGATTATATCTGGTCCAATATTTAAAAGAGAAGCTCCAAAACTAACAATTCCAAAATCAAATATTCCTCCCCCTATTTTAAAACGTTTAGGTTTAATGAGTATTCCAATATCTCCAGCATAGGAAGTAGATGAATAGGTATCAAAATTAGTTGATATATACTTTACTGAAGTCCCAATAGAAAGCATATTGCTTATCCAATCAACTCTATATCCTAAAGACAGCATACCTACCAGGTAATCTGCAGAAACAGAAGGTTTCATCCCGTTGGTTGCATCCCAAGGAGGCATTCCCAAAAAATTTACTAATAAACCTAATGATGTTTTCCTGCTTCCTAAGGCTCTAAATTGTTTACAAAAACCTATATTTGCTTGATAAACATCTGCAAACCATTTGTTGTATGATGCACCCCACTGCCATCTTCTGATATGTCCAAGACCACCTGGATTCCAGTATATTGTAAAAATATCATTTCCCACACCTGTAAAAACATTACCCATACCTGCCTGCCTTGCCCCTAATCCAATCTTCAAAAACGGAAGTCCTGTTCTCTGCTGAGCACATAAACAAATGGGAAACAAGATAACGGTTAAATAAATTAAAAATAATATTTTATTTTTTTTCTTCATTGTCATTCCTGACTTTTAGCGTATTAAAATAAATTTTTGATATTTATTATAACCGCCTGAAGTAATAATAGCTAAGTATATACCACTCCCAACAGGTTTATCCTGTTCATTTGTACCATCCCAAGTAGTAAAGTTCCATCCAGCAATACCTGGTCCATTAAAAACATTTTTTACATAATGACCAGCAATGTCATAAATATTCAGTTCTGCTAATCTATTTGAACTTAACTTAAAGTGCAAACCAAGCTCACTATTTTCAGAGGGATTAAATATATTAAATTCTAGATAAAATTTATTACTACTTGAAATAGTCACATAGGCTGTATCATAGCGAAAGACATGCCAATAATCTTCGGTCTTAATAATAAATCCAATTTTTTCATCCTCCGATGATGTTAACATTTGAGTATCTTTAAAAAGAGGAGATAAATCAATCCATTCATTAGGCTCCAGTTCATTATTCCCAATAAAAGTATCCCAATACGTATCTTCAGAGTTTCCATCTCCAAATAAAACTATCATATCCCAATTAATTATTTTTATGGAAGACATAACAGATACTTGGATGCTATCAAGGGGCTCAATCTTACTAGGATTAGCAATCACCTCTGGGCTAGGAGGAGAAACACCTGCTGCCCACACTGTATCCTGAGTAAAATTATTATGATATATTGTATCTTCAATACTGCTGATCATTACACTATTTACAAGAGGTTCATCCCAGGGTGGCATAAAAGTATCAACTTTACAAGTGTAAACAAACTCAACAGAACCTCCGTTTGAGGCAACCTCATCAACTTCCCATATTACACTATCCCCTGAAAATGAGTATGAAACTGGAAAATCAATAAGGGTGACCTTATCAGAGAGCACATCTTTGACTGTAATATCATGACAGGTTAATTGTCCATGATTAACTAATCGAATATGATATTCAATTGTATCCCCGGGAAAAACAAACCAGATTGAATCATTATTAACAACTCCAAGTGAATCACCAATACCTTTCTTTATAACACTAATATCTGGGGAATTTAAGGGAACATAATAAAGAGTATCTCTAACACTATTATTAGATAATGTTGTATCGGAAGGTGATTCTACAGTAACCTGATTAACCACAGGAAGAATATCTGGTATAAGTAAAGTATCTATATAGCAGGTGTAGGAAAATTCTCTTTTATCTCCCCTTGATTCTAATTGATCTATTTTCCAATGCAGAGTATTTTCATGGAAAGTAAATGATTCAGGAAAATCAATAGGTTCAATATAATTCGGTAGTATATCTTTAACTGTTATATCTTCACAAACTAATTCACCCTGATTTTTAATTACTACATTGTAATAAAAAGTATCTGCAGAAAATACATACCATAAGGAATCACCATTTAATATAACTAATGAATCACTTGTAGCTTTTTTGGTGACCACCACATCCGGAGCAAGCAGAGGAGAATAGTATACTGTATCTGAAAAAGTATTATTAAAATCAGTAAAATCTAATGAATCAGGATAACATCTAACAGTAACTGTATTAATCCTGGACAGTAAATGATCAGTTAATATAGTATCAACATAAAATTTGCACTCCCAGGTAACTTTACCCTGGGATTCAATAGAAAATAAAGACCATACAATTGAATCCTGGGTAACACTATCAGGCTCAATGTCTGCTTCTGTGAAAATAAAAGACTCTGGATAATGCTCTATTATTAAAATTGGTCCTACTAATATAGGACCATTATTGTAAACAGTTATTTGATATGTAACTATATGATCAGTAACTGCGATTTTCAATGTATCAGAATCATAAACAATCAATGAATCAGTAATCGATTTCTTTGAAATGCCAACATCAACAGGTATGAAAGGAACCTGGTAATCACCCTGTCCCCTTCCTACTGTACTGTCATAATTTATGGTCACATCTACCGTACGCCAAGTTCCATTTGTTACAGGATCTGTAGTCGTATGAGCTAAAACATAATAACCCGATATTAAACCATAAATCCCTAGATATATATCGGCTAAATCCTCTCCTGTACTGGTATAAGTATAGTATCCTCCTGTCTCTTCAGCAATTTCTATTAAGATATCTAAGGGTGATTCTTCACCGAGTCCAATTGTGAAAACAGGTATTTTATTATCTTTTGCATATTCAATAACATCCTTTTTTGTATGTCCTCCTTGAGCTAAATTGCTACCATCAGTATAAGCGATAACTGCCCTGCGACCTTGTTCTTCAACAGTTAACTGAAGTGCTTTATAGATTCCATCATACAACCTTGTTCCTCTCCAATATCTGTAATCCCTGTCAATTGCCTCCATTAATAATGTACTATCACTAGTAAACTCCTGAAAGACTTCAACTTCTCCAGCAAACTTTACAATACTGGTACGATCATCCGGAGTCATATTCCTGATATATTGTTTCGCACATTTTTCTACAGTTTGCATTACATGAATCATACTTCCACTATAATCCATGGCAAGAGCAACGGATACACCTTGTCCCTTAACATTAGAAACTTCAGTAACAAGATACTGAGGGCTCATGTCTTTAACATTTGGATTCTCCGGGAAAGATGGATTATCTTTATGGAATTCTAATATATTTTTCCAAACATCATCAACTATAAGACTATCGCCTCTTATTATAAAATCTTGAGGAGTAAGCCATTTAGAAGTATCAGCTAAACCATGAAAAAATAAACCATTACTCTTATCTTTAATTTCGATTAAGGACAAAACTGGATAAGGAAAATCAGCAGTTAGATCACGATATGAAATTGTATCATCAATCGATATTTTTTTAAACAATATGTCTAGTGTATCTATTTGTGAAAAACTAATTAACGGGAATAAATTAATAAATAGTGTAAATAATAATTTTAAATAATATTCACAAAATATATTTTTCCCCTTCATGAAATTTTCCTTCAGATGAGTAAAAAAATTAAATAAATATATTTACTAATTTCTTAAAAAATAATAATAATATATAATGATGTCAAGTATTATTTTTACAATTTTTAATATCCCTTTTATCTATTCTTTTACAAATATAATGTTGATATTTCTTTTTATACTATCTGTAGAAATAATTAATAATTATATTA
>CAYUAG010000099.1:0-14543 GCA_964442615.1 uncultured bacterium | reverse complement strand
GCTGTTAAAACACTATTTTGTGATTCAAGATGAGAATATGGTAAAACTTAATCAGAATGAATCTCCTTTTGATATTCCAAAAAAATTTAAAGATGAGATTTTAGAGAGATTCAGGAAAATGCAGTGGAATAGATATCCAGCCTTTCATCCTAAAAAATTGATAGATACAATTTCTGCTTTAATAGATTTTCCTTCAGAAGGAATTGTTATAGGTAATGGTTCAAGTGAAATAATTCAAATTGTATTAACCAGTTTTTGCAGAGCTGGAGATACAATATCTTTAATTACTCCTGGATTTTTGTTGTATTTCAGGATAGCAGCTGTTTTAGATTTTAAAATAATGAATATTCCTTTATTCGAAAAGTTTAAATTTAATGTTAGTTCAATAATCGATAAATCACGAGCAAGTGATTGTCTTGTTATAATAAATCCCAATAATCCAACCGGAACAGTATTAAGTCTTGATGAGATAGAAGAAATTGTAAAAAATGTTGATATTCCAATCATTCTAGATGAAGCATATTATGAATTTTATGACGTGAATGCTATATCATTATTAAATAAATATGATAATCTCATGATAATCAGAACATTCTCAAAGGCTCTGGGACTGGCAGGATTGAGAATTGGTTATCTTATAGCTAAATCCGAGTATGCATATCACATTGAGAAAGCAAAATTGATCTTTACGGTTGATAGTTTTCAGCAAATTGCAGGAGAGTTGATTTTTAGCAAACGTAATTTTATTGATAGTGCAGTAAATATTATTAAGAAGGAAAGAGAAAGAGTTTTTTCCAAGCTAGAGAAAATTAAAAAGATTGAACCGATTCCATCTCATACAAACTTTATATTATTTGAAGTTCAGGGGAAATCCGCTGCCGAGGTAGTAAAAAGGTTAGAAGAGCGAAAAATTTTAGTTAGATATGCAGCAAAGCCGAGAATTGAGGATTTCATTCGGGTAACCATAGGCTCTACTGAAGAGAATAATATTTTCTTAAAGAATTTGAAAGAGATAATGGAGAATTAATAATTTTCTCTTTTTCATTGGAGCTATTAAACATTAAGAAATATGAACCTAAACCTACAGTATTTTTTTATATAATGTTCTATTCCTCACTATAAACTTTTAATTGATTCTTTTAAATAAATGAGTACAAAGTTTATTTTTTTGTAATTGTAGCATATAATTTTAAAAGGATATTTATCCTTTAAGTATTGATATTTATGATATTTTTGATTATTTTTTTAAATATTTGAACTTTTAAAAATAAAAACAAGAAGTACTGTTGCGGGGGGTATCCTAAGCAGCAAAAATAAAAATCTAATAGAGAAAATTTTTTATGACATACTATCCGGTTTATTTGGGCAGATGTAACCATTATGATAATGAGGAAATCTATCAGGTGTTACAGGCAGCTTTGGCTATTATCCCGTTGCAGAGGCAGCTTTCAGGTAAAATTGTAATCAAACCTAATCTAGTTATGGCTCATCCTAAAATTGCCACTGAAGGTTTTACCCGAGCAGAAGTGATTGAATCTATCCTCAAACTGATAGTATCAAGAAATGATAAAAATATCAGTATTGAAATCGTAGAAAAAGCAGGGCTTGGTGTTACTACAGCAGGTATGTACCGCTGGGCTGGCTACAGAAAGCTTGCCAGAAAATATCCTGTCAAACTACGCAGTATGGAAGAAAGTCAGCAGTCAATACTATTACTTCAGCACAGCAAGATTCATAAACATATTACAGTAGCACGGTCAATGGCAGAGCGTGATTTTCTGATTTTTGCACCCAAGCTGAAGACCAATGTACTGGTACAGGGATACACTGGTGCCTTAAAGTTAAATATTGGTTCCATCGACTCCAGTGAACGGTTATTGGCCCATGATTATCGACTGCCGCAAAAAGTGGTTGATTTGTTGGAAGTGTTCAATCCCGATCTCATTGTAACTGATGGAATCCGTTTTAGTTATGGCGGTAATCAGATGACCCAGTCAGGTATGGATTTTGGAGTGATTGCTGTATCCACTAATGCAGTAGCACATGACATGATCTGCGCTAAACTTATCGGTCATGATCCCATGCAGATTGAGCATATCAGGGAAGCAGTAGAACGGGGTTATGGTCCGGGTTCCTTGCAAGAGATCGAAGTAATGGGAGACTTTCCAATGGAGAAGGGTATTTCCATGGTTAAGGGAGTTGATTTTGGCTACAAGTCAGTGGATCAATTTGACTGTAATTTTACCGTCCATTGCGGTAATCCATACTGCATAGCTGGCTGCCAGGGTATATTTTTAGACTGGTTGTATATGATTCAGGATAGAAAGCCATCTTTATTGAAACGTTTTCCTCAACTCGATGTAGTTATTGGAAAAATAAAAAAGAAGCTGAAAGTCCCCAAAGTCTTACTTATTGGTGATTGCGCTCAGGCGTCGATCGGAATTGAAGCTAAGAGAATCATTCGTATTAAAGGTTGTCCTCCTACTCACAAACGCATCATTTGGGATATGATGGTTAAGCTTTTTATATTAGCACCCCTGGTACGGCCTTCACTTATCATAGATGGATTTGTTTTTTATCCTCTTAAAAAGCTAAAAGGCTGGCTAATGAACCTAAAGTACAGACCATTGAAACAGTGAAGCTATTTACTTCATTATATGTTACCATTTCACATTAATTGAGGTTTTACTTCTCAGAAATTCATATACTAAAAGGAGCAGCGTGTGAACAACAAAGAACTGCGATCGATCAATCCTGCAACCTTGGAAGAGGTTGGTGTAGTCACCCTAACACCTCCTGCTAAGGTGAATGAGATGGTCAGGAAGGCACAGTCTGCTTATCCTTCTTGGCGGGATGCAGGACTAGAGAAGCGTGCTTTAATTCTTAAGCAGGTTCAGCAGCAGTTGCTTGATCATAGTGAAGAGTTTGCCCGATTGATCACATCAGAAATGGGAAGACCGATTAATGAATCTCTGGGACTGGAAGTATTGTCCTGTATTGATATCATGGGATACTATGTGAAGAATGCAATAAAATTTTTAGGTGATAAACGAGTACCGCTGCATCATGTATTGTTTAAACGGAGGAAGAGTCTACTACACTTTGAATCCCTTGGTGTTCTGGGAATCATCTCTCCCTGGAATTGGCCCCTGCTCATTCCAATGGGGAGTATTGTACCAGCTCTACTGTCAGGTAATGCAGTCGTTTTCAAACCTTCAGAGCTAACTCCGATTCTGGCCGCAAAGATGCAGGAGCTATTTGTTGAAAATGGAGTACCTGCTGAGATATTTCAAATTATCCAGGGAGGAGCGGAACAAGGTATTGCTTTGATTGACTCTTCAGTTGTAAAAGTATTTTTTACAGGCAGTACCAGAGTAGGAAATTTAATTTATAAATCAGCATCAAAGAAACTGAAAAAATGTGTGTTGGAGATGGGGGGAAGCGACCCTGCTATTGTTTGTGAAGATGCTGATATTGACTTTGCCAGCAGTGGGGTCCTGTGGGGTGGATTTTCCAACAGTGGTCAGAACTGCAATTCTATTGAAAGAGTATTTGTTCATCAAGATATTTTTAATTCATTTCTTGAAAAAATGGTCAGCAAGGTTAAAGACTTACGTATTGGTAATGGTAAATCAACTGAAATAGATTTTGGCCCCCTTGCTTCTCTAACCCAGCTTGATAAAATGAAAAGGATTGTTAACCAGAGCCGTAAGGCAGGAGACGAAATTGTAACTGGTGGTCATCCAATAAGTAATTTTGAAGGATATTTTTTCGAACCGACTATTATTGTACGGGATGCTTCCCATTATCAAGAAGATATGGAAGAACTCTTTGGTCCCATTGTTTTTATAACTCCTGTTTCTGGTGATGAGGAAGCTATTACTCTTGCTAACAGTTCCAATTACGGACTGGCCTCTTCAGTCTGGACATCTGATAAAAAACGGGGCATGCAGATTGCCTGCTACCTGGAAGCAGGGACAGTGATGATCAATGACGTGATTGTCTCTTTTGGTATGACTGAAGCAGGTTGGACTGGTATTAAGCAAAGTGGTATCGGGTGGGTGCATGGTGAAAAAGGATTGGATGAAATGGTCAATATAAAATATATTAACCGTGATCCCCAGGACCATACGCAGAAATTTTGGTGGTTTAACTACAGTCAGGTGATGATTCAAGCCTTGAAAGCAGCTTTGCAGGTTTTATATGCAACCTCATTTATTAGAAGGCTGGCCAATCTTCTCCCTGTTCTCAAACGAATGAGCTCTTATATGCTTTTCAACAGACGCCGCTCTGATAAATTGTGATTTTGTCTATGAAGGTAAAATTCATTTTCTGATTCGAATCCTATATTGTAAAGAGATCTATCAAAGAAAAACTACACATCAATAAAATATTTAAGGGGGCATTATGAAAATTAATATTCTCTTTTTTACTTTTTTACTCTTAAGCAGTTATCCCATACTTGCTCAAGATAAACCAACCTTAGCAGTAATGAGATTGGATAGTAAAAATATACCAGAAGATAAACTGGAAATATTAAGCAGTAGGTTACAATCTGAATTGTATCGGACAGAAAAATTCATTCTCTTGGAAAGAATGAAAATTGATGGTATCATGAAAGAATTGGGATTTCAGCAAACAGGTTATATTGATGTAAATCAAGCTGTTGAAATCGGAAATATGTTAGGTGCTGAAAAAATTGTATTTGGAAATATTGATAAAATTGAAAATACATATACTATTGATGTTCGGTTAGTTGATATCAAAACCAGCCGAATTGATAAGGTTGCCCAAAAAGATTTTTACCCATATAGCGATTTCGATTTTATATTATCTTATGGCATGGAAAATATTGCAAGAATTTTAACAGATTTAAAATTGGAAAAGGACTATGAAAAAATTGCAAGAAAGAATTTTGAATCAAAAATTGATCCAGGTTTTCGTATTACGGCCGGTTTAAGCATTAATAAAAATGCGGACGGCAAAAACCATATTAATAATGGTGGTTTCATGAAAAATCTTATAGGTTTTTCCTTAAGTTTAGAGAGTGCTTATGAAGGTTTTGGTGGATATATTGGATTTACTTATTATTCATGGAAACAATGGTATGACGAATGGGATCAAATTATAGAATTTGATTTTGGGTGTCATTATAAATATAAGTTTATCAGAGTATTCAGTGGTTTAGCTTGGCATATGATATTTTTGCAAAATCCAGGTCCGATGGAAGAAAATATTTGGCATTATGAACTCGGTCGAACTACTCTATTTCCAGCTATTTTCGGATATGAATACGGGGGAGAATTGTTCTATAGGGTTGGTTTTTTGACTGATATTTTTATCAGATATAAAAGATTTTCATATTTTGATAATCTTCAGCCTAAAGGTATTAGCATTGGTGATAATAGTTTTGGAATTTTTGTGTTTGGAGTAAAATTTGTTTGGGGGAAATAATATTACCTAGTATAAATTAAAGAAAATATTATTTATCTCTTTTAGTTTAATCTTTTATATAATCAGGAAAAAATAATTATTTATTTTTAAATTATTTTTTCAGTTTTTAAAAATTGATTCATGTACAGTCTTTACTGCTTGCTGTAATTTATTTTCATGAATTATAAAATAGGAAGCAATTTTTGATGCACCAGTTACAAATAATTCTGTATGAAGGTTTTTTTTACTAAGAGAAGCTATTACTTTTTTAAGAGGTTCTTCTGTTTCTGAAAGACCTTCACCTACTATTCCTACAAGCCCAATATCTTCGATCAAATCAATCTGATCAATGTCAATTAAATGAAGATTTTTAATTAGCTTATACCCTTTCTTGATATCAATTTGATCTAAAATAATATTAATACAAGTTTGAGATGTCATCACAGATCTGATATTTATACCTGATTTACTTAAAGAAGTCACTAAATTTCCTAAAAGTCCTACTGTATACCCTATATCAACGCCATGAATACTAAGCATGGCAATATTTTTATCAAAGGTAATGCTTTTGATAATTTCTTTAGTTCTCCATTTTTTTGAACTAATCTGGGTACCACTTTTATTTGGTTTATAAGTATTTTTAATAACAAGTGGTATGGAATTAATAATAAGCGGTTCAACAGTTCTGGGATGCAGAATTTTAGCGCCAAAATAGCTAAGTTCTGCAGCTTCATCATAGGAAAGATTATTCAAGCTTTTTGGATTTTTTACAATTGTAGGTGTTCCGCTCATGAAACCATCTACATCCTTCCAAATCTCAAGTCTTTTAGCATTTATGAGATGAGCCAGTACAGCACTGCTATAATCAGATCCACCTCTACCAAAAGTAATTGGTTCTCCTTTATCTGTCTGACCGAAAAAACCAGTGACTATGGGAATGGATGGTTTTTCAAGAATATCATGAAAAAAATTATAAACCTTTTTTTTTGAAATTTCAAGATCAACAGTTCCATTACCCCATTGTCCACTGGTTAATAATCCAATCTTGTCAGTTTCGACCACAGTTGTTTTACAGCCTAAATTTTCCAAACAACCATTCATTATTTGTACTGATAAACGTTCACCAATTGATAATATATGATCGCAATTTCGAGGAGTAGCTTCTTTGGTATAGGAAATTCCCTGTAAAAGACGATTAAGCTTGAATAATAGTTTTTCTATTTCTTTTTTGGACTTGGGTAATGATTCAGACCCTATTATTTTTTTATTTAGATAGGGGAGGTGTAGTTTATAGATTTTTTCGATAATTTCAGGAATAAATTTTTCATTTTCTAGAGCTTTATTAATTCCAGCTATCAATGTGTCAGTAACTGTACTCAAAGCAGAAAGAACAACAATCCTTTGTTCAAATCCATTATCTTTAATGATTTGTACAACTTGTTGAACAGATTCAGCATTCTTAAGTGAAGAACTACCGAATTTCATTACAATCATTTATTACCTCCCATAATTGATTAGGTAGTGTTACAATATTTTATTTATATCCCATGGTAATCAATTCTTTTCTAACATTTGATTGTATAATCTGGGGTAATTTACCCCACAGGGAAATTTTATTTCCTAAGATAACCATGCTACCTTCAATCTCTGTTAGATCATTAAGTATTTCAAAACAGGATTTCAGATTTTTTTCTGTATTGACTTTATTGCCTAAAGCAGTTGCTGCAGCATCGGCTAGAATAATGTTTTCAGATATAACTATGGCTGCATGAGCTTTTCCATAACTATAAGAATGTCCTACAATGCCGGAAGAAGTACATATTCCTATCGGTTTTTTTCTGGGTTTTATTAGAAATGCAAGATTCAAAGGGAAGTTTTCACCTGCATAAATACCTACCTTCAATGGATTGTGAATACATAATGCTATATCTCCACCATTATCAACTACAGCTTCATGAGCACCTGCTTTTAAAATTTTATTTAAACATTCTTCAGCAATAACACCTGCAACTGTAGCCATTGGTCCAACCTCAACCTTTTTAGATTCAATACACATTCTTTTAATAATTGGTGAAGAGTAGGAGGGAAGTTTTAGGGGAGAATGAGTTGTTTTAAAATTAGGGTGTTTATCAATTATTACCTCAATCTGTTTGCGTGTGTGTAAAATAGCTTTTTTACCATAATCAATAAAAGCAGGTTTACATAAAACAGATAAAATTGATTCTTTAATTTCTATATGATGTCTTTTCCAGCGCATTATTTTTTAATCCATAAAAAAAAGCCCACAATTTTTTTATGTAGGCTCTTTTAAAGTTTTCATTTTTTTAACTGATTATAGGAGTAACTTTAGAAAAACCCTATTGAAATTTTTCATGTCCATAGTTTTATGATTATTATGATCACTAGTTAACTGGTACATGTATCAATTACTCCCTTGCATTATTAGGTACTAAATATAGTAAGAAAAAATATTTAAATCAAGAAAAAAATTAATCTGCATAATAAAAAATCATTTTTTGTATAGCTTGCTGGCAGACTTTACAGAAACCTTGAGTTTGATTAGAAAACATAATACAATCCAATTCAGGTCGGTAAAGACCTTTTGTAGAGTAACCAGCTCCTTCAAATGCACCTACTTTTTGTTTCAGATAACTGTATTTAGATTGTACTTCTTTGATCTTTTCCTGAATATTATCCAGTTTTTGTTTCCACTTATTTCTTAATTTATCAATTTTTTCTTGTTCTGCTTTTTGAGAAGATAATGAATCGATTGTATTAAACATGGTTGTACGTATCTTACTGTATTTAATTTGTAAGGAATCAATTGTATCTTTTCCCCATTCAGTGGGAATAGTAATTCCAGGAGAGACTAGTTCTTTCCATTTTAAATTTTTTATATCAAGAAGAGCAGTAATGTTTGGTTCAACAGGTTCAATTCCTAGAGGATAGAATTCATTATATGCTACAGAAGAGGTGTAGTATTCATCTGCAAGTCCAGCAAAGGAGTGACCAAATTCATGAACGAAAACATTCTTGCTTAGACTATTATGAGTAGTAGTGATTGCATAAAAGTTGTATATTCCTCCACCTCCATATCGATTATGATTAACTAGAATAATTATGGCATCGTAAGGAACATTTGCTGCGATATCTTTTAAAGATTTGTTGTCTTCAGTGAGTAGATAACGTCTTAAATTTAAGGCATTAAAAGAGGAATTTATAGTAGTATTTTTATAGATGTTTTGACGTGGTTGATCAGTACCACTTTGAAAGGATGGTTTGAATACACCATAAATATTAAATTTATCTTTAAAATTTTTGAAAGGTTGGATACTAAAGAAAAAATCAATAAAATCATCCACGTCTTTCTTAAATATTTCATATTCATTACCTGTGTATCCTTCTGCTATCCAGGCAAGGTCGACTTTGGAATGAGGGGTACCGTTCTTCAATGCTTCATATACAGTAATATCAGTATCAGGGTGTTCCATAATTATACCTGTCATATGAGGATCGACTTCCTGGTTGTAAATTCCATGCAGCAGGTTTTTTTTGTCTCTCGATTCCAG
The DNA here is from genome assembly GCA_964442615.1 of uncultured bacterium. Lineage (GTDB taxonomy): Bacteria > Zhuqueibacterota > QNDG01 > QNDG01 > CAYUAG01 > CAYUAG01. The sequence continues at coordinate 5,541 of CAYUAG010000099.1, read as the reverse complement.
TACAAAGAAAAATGGTTTTTTGGGGCAGGGGATAAGGATTGATTCATGGAATGTATCTTTAATACCATTGATAGCAGGATCCGTGGTTTGATATTCATTAAAAATTGAGTTGAAACCCTTGGCGTAAATTAATCTGTTTGAGTCTCTATCATAAATTTTAACATAGTATTTACCATTATTAAAACTGTCAATACAGTGCTTAGGATTACCTGCCCATTGATTGTAACAGTAGATTTTATCAATGGTTATTATTTCTGTAGTATCATCTCCAGTATGAAAATAGTCAATCCGCAGAGTTTTATCCTCAAAGAATTTATTAAAATCAACAGTTTGTTGGGAGAATAGTAGAAAAGGAATCAGTAACAGTAAAAAAATGATGTTTTTTTTCATATTATTTTCTCCTTATTTTATAATTATACAATGTTAAATATTGGTTATTTTGCGCACCATTCCTCAACCTCTTCCACAGTTTTGGCAATGGGTTTGCCAAGCACTTTATGTCCGTTTCCAGTAATTAGTACATCATCCTCAATTCTCATTCCGCCGAAATTACGGAAGGTATTAACCTTGTCATAATTAATAAATTCTTTGAATTTATTATCAGCTTTCCAGCGATCGATCAATTCCGGAATAAAATAGATACCCGGTTCAACAGTTACTACATAGCCGGGTTGGAGTTTTTTAGCTAAACGTAATGCGTTGAGTCCGAATTGTTCACTTCTCTGCACTGTTTCATCATACCCTACCATATCTTCATTTAATCCTTCCAGATCATGAACATCGAGACCCATCATGTGTCCCAGACCGTGGGGCATAAACAGAGCATGGGCACCCGCTGCAACCGCATCATTTGGATTTCCTTTCATAAATCCTAACTGTTTCATGTTTTCCGTAATGGTTTTGGCTGCTTTTAAATGACAGTCTTTATTAAACACACCTGGTTTCATCATTTCAATTGCATTCAGGTTTGCCTGGAGGACAATAGTGTAGATATCCTTTTGTTCGTCACTAAATTTTCCGTTAACTGGAATAGTTCTGGTAATATCACTGGCATAATGTAAAGGTGACTCCGCTCCTGAATCCAGAATGGCAATGTCTCCATCTTTCATAAGGTTATTATGGGTGTGATTGTGGAGAGTTTCTCCATGAATGGAAAAAATAACCGGAAAAGAAATATTACTATTCTGGGCAAGTACGATCCCTTGAACTTTGCCGCAGATTTCATATTCATAAGTGTCAGGTTTCATTAAATGCATAGCAGTTGCATTCATTTCATAACTTATACTAATAGCTTTTTCAATTTCTTCAACCTCTTCATCGGTCTTTATCGATCGTTGATCAATGACAGCCTGGGTTAACCTATCAGAACTGAAGTCGTTAATGAGACAGTTATGTATACCGGTCAGTTCCTGTATTTTAATAAGGTTTGAAGCTCTGTACTGTGGCAGGTACAGTATTTGTCTGCCAGATTTGATATAATTATAAATGGTCTCTGTTAACTCAGCACTAGGTTTGGTTTTAGAAATGTTCACCTTCTCAGCCTTAACTTTAAGTTTGGGAAGCGGTCCGGTCCAAATAATATCTTCAATAGCAACATCGTCACCAAGAATGATTTCTTCATCATTATCCACATCAATAATCCCAAAAAGGCCGGGTTCATCAATACCAAAGTAGTAGAGAAAAGTGCTGTCTTGACGAAAATGGTAGGTATTGTCTTCATAATTCATGGGGCTATGATTATTCCCCGGGAACAGGATAACTCCTGATTTCATATTCTTTTTTAAGGTGTCACGACGGTTTTGATAAGTTTTTTGACTAAACATGATAACTCCTTTATTTGTTTTTTTTGATTAATATGTTTGCTGTTCAGTTCGTTTAATTATTTCTTCTTGTAAAGCTGGTCCTAAATCAACAAAATAATCACTGTATCCAGCAACCCGAACAATCAAATCCCGGTATTGTTCCGGATTTTTCTGAGCTTTACGCAAGGTTTTTGCTGTGACCACATTGAACTGTACATGATGTCCATCCATCTTAAAGTAAGAACGAATAAGGTGAACCATTTTATCCAGATCTTGCTCCTCGGCCAAAAGCTGAGGAGTGAATTTTTGGTTCAACAATGTACCTCCGGTACGAATATGATCAATTTTGGCTGCTGATTTTAAAACAGCAGTAGGTCCGTTTTGATCTGCACCCTGAACCGGAGAAATTCCTTCGGACAAGGGGAGACCAGTTTTTCGGCCATCCGGGGTGGCACCAATAACACTGCCAAAATACACATGACAGGTAGTGGGAAGCAGATTTATTCTGAAGTGTCCACCTTTGGTGGTGGGCCGACCATCCACTCCCTGAAAAAATTCTTCAAATACTTGTTTAACATGTGTATCTGCCGTATCATCGTCATTACCGTATTTAGGTGTGTAGGAGATAAATTTTTCTCTTATCTCCTCATATCCTTCAAAATTGTTTTTCAGCACTTCTAACAATTCATTCATGGTCAGAGTTTTGTGATCAAATATATTATGTTTCAGGGAAGTCAAGCAATCAGTAATGGTTCCCATACCAACTCCCTGGATATAGGCAGTATTGTAGCGGGCCCCTCCGGCATTGTAATCTTTGCCCTTTTCTATACAATCATCGATAATCACTGATAAAAAAGGTGCAGGCAGAATAGTGGCCCACATTCGTTCAATAATCAGATTGCCCTTGATTTTAATATCGATAAAATGATGGAGCTGTTTGCGAAAGGCTTCAAATAATTCCTCATAAGTCTTGAAAGTGGAAGGATCCCCGGTTATAATTCCTATTTGTTTTCCGGTGCGGGGATCAGTACCATTATTCAAGGTTATTTCCAATACCTTTACCAGATTGAAATATCCTGTCAGTATATAACTTTCCTTGCCAAAAGCACCGGTCTCCACACAACCGGATGAACCGCCGTTGCGGGCATCAATAATGGATTTTCCCTGCCTGGTCAGCTCCTGAATGATCTCATCCGTATTGAATATGGAGGGCTGTCCAAATCCGGTTTTGACTATCCGTAAGGTTTTTTTTAAAAACCGATCTGGATTTTTTTTGCTTATCTGCACCATAGAACTGGGCTGCAGAATACGCATTTCCTCAACAACATCTAGAATAAGATAACTGAGTTCGTTCACCGCATCAGAGCCATCTTCTTTAACTCCTCCTACATTTATCAGACAAAAATCCGTATAAGTAGCACTTTCCTGAGCAGTTACACCTACTTTAGGAGGAGCAGGTTGATTATTGAATTTAACCCAGAATGCCTGCAGCAGCTCTTTGGCTTTTTCTGGGGAAAGAGTCCCCTTTTCGGTTTCTTTTTTATAAAAAGGATAGAGATTTTGATCTAGACGCCCAGGATTAAATGAATCCCAGGTGTTCAGTTCAGTAGTCACTCCCAGATGAACAAACCAATAGTGTTGTAGTGCCTGTCGGAAATTACTGGGAGCATATTCCGGCACCGTTCTGCAGATTTCTGCGATTTCTTGCAGTTCTTTCTTTCTTACTGCATCTGATTCTTTTTTTGCCAGAGAATCAGCTTTTTCAGCATAGCGATGAGCATACGCAATCAAAGCTTCACAGGCTATTTGCATAGCCTTTAGCTGCTCACGTTTATCATACGCTTCCGAATCATTATAAAAATCTAGATTATCAATTGATTGTTGAATTTCCTGAATAAAATCAGCCATTCCTTTCTGAAAAACTTTCTTACCGGATACTGTATGCCCAGGGGCTCGCTGTTCCTGAAATTCAGTGTATACACCAGCTTCATAGGCATCAATCCACTCTTTATCTACTTGCTGAAAAATTCTGTCACGGATTGCTCTGGATTTCCAGAAAGGAATAATTTCTTCAGAATAAATTTTTTTGGTTTCCTCAGATACTTTAAAGGATATTTTTTCTCTGGTATCAAGAGTTTCCAGATCATCAGTGCTGTGCACACAAATTTCTGGGTAAGTGGGGGTTGCTTTGGGTTCAGGTCCCTTTTCACCTACAAATAATTCATTATTGTTAATGGGAATTTCTTTGTTTTCAAGTATGTATTTAAATGCCATTGCCCTGGCTACAGGAGTGGAAACTTTATCAGGAATTCTTGATTTATAAAACTCAGTAATCAACCTAGCTCTTTCTGAAGAAATTTTTTCAGTGGCATTAAGGCTTTGTTCTCTGAGCTTTTTAATGCGGTCATTCATGTTGTTATCCTCCAATTTCTGTTTTAAAACCGCTATCTTGAAATTGTTGTTTAATTTGTTCCATCCTTTCATCAGAAGGAGGAGGCACATCTTTCAGTTTGTTCTGTTTTTCTAAATCATCATATTTCTTATCCCCCAGATGATTTAAGGGAAGAAGACTCACTTTAACGATGTTATTAAGCTGAGCAATAAATTTGATCATCTGATCTAAATTTCTTACAGTATCAGTAATGTCAGGAATAATTGGAATACGGATATTTATTTTAGTCTTCTGATGAGACAAGAATTCCAGAGTTTCTTTTATAGGCTGGAATCGAACTCCGGTATATTTTTCATGCTGCTTATCATCCATCAGTTTCAAATCAAACAGAAATAGACCAGCCAGAGGAAAAATTTTTTTCATGATTTCAATGGATGCATATCCGCTGGTATCAATGGCAGTATGAATGTCTTCTCTTTTGCATTCCAGGAGTAGCTGGTAGAGGAAATCAGGCTGAAAGAGCGGCTCACCGCCGGAGAAGGTGACACCTCCTCCGGATTCGTCATAGAAAATAACATCCTTTCTGATTTCATCCATAACTTCATTTACGGTCATTTCCATACCGATCAACTCTTTGTCTTTTTTATATTTTAGATGAAATTTTTTTCTACTGATTCCTTCCGGTACAATATCAGGTTTCCGGTTTTGACTTTCAGGATTATGACACCACCAGCAGTTGAGGGGGCATCCTTTGAGAAATACTGTAGTTCTGATTCCCGGTCCGTCATGAATGGAGTATTTTTTTATGTCGAAAATTATACCATATTTCTTATTCATAATAACCTTAAATTTACAATTTGATTTTTACAATATCAAGTAATTCATACTTATTATTTTGAGAAAATATTTGATTTAATATTTTAATTTATTACATTGTTTTTAATAGTTGGTTTAAACAAATAATTTTTTGGCTGGGATTTCTAAATATTATATTGTGATGTATAAAAATTAGGAGGCATGTATGCTCAGAAACTCAAAGTTATTAAAAAAGGACCGTACTGGTTTAATTATTATTGATATTCAGAAAAAGTTATTAAAGGCAATGATAAATAAAAATGAACTTGTAGAAAATTGTGAAAAATTAATAAAAGGGTGTAAAATCTTAAATTTACCATTATTTCTTACAGAGCAGAATCCAGAAAGTTTAGGAGAAACATCTGAGGTTATAAAAAAGGCTGTTGGTAAAGTTAAAGCTATACAAAAAAAATCATTTAGTTGTTGTGGTATTGATGGTTTTATTAATAAAATCAGGACAGCAAAACTTAATCAATTAATTTTATGTGGAAT
>CAYUAG010000098.1:0-14559 GCA_964442615.1 uncultured bacterium | reverse complement strand
ACCTATTCAGAAGATCTGAACTGTTGGCATTCGGTTTATGATTTGGTTGAACGAATATTAAATGTTGAAAATATAAAGTTTATTCCTTTCCTAAATCGTCAAACAGCATTTCCTTACTTAGTTTTAATTTTCTTATTCCATTTTGATTTTCTATTTCTAAATGTATTGATTCAACATTATCATCTTTCATTATTTCTATCAATTCGATTAAGTTATCAGGAGTGACTTTTTTCGAATTGAATGCAATAACGTGATCTCCAACTTGTATATTTAATTTATCCGCAGGAGAATTCTCCCATATACCCTCTACAAATATTTCATTATTTTCAGATACATTTAGATTTAAACCTGTAGAAAATTGATTGTTTTTAAAATGACAATCTTGGTTTGGAATTAACATCATTTCATCCTTGGGATAGTTGATAATCATTTTAAATTGAGACAAAAAATCAGTACCAATGAATGGCATCGAGAGTATGGGAGGCAGTTCTCCAAAGATGCATATGGCATTAGTAATTATTAGACTTGCAAATTCACAGGATTTTAATCTTGTCAGATAATTATAACTTGGATTTGTCTGAGGCCATTTGGTTATTAAACCTCTCGATTTAATAAAACCGGAAATATCTGACTTTTCATATTGTTTAAAATCTTTAAGCGGTAAAACCACGGGGTAGGGCTGACCTGTATCAATCATCCCTTCAATAATTTTCTGATTTACTTTAAATTTTATTATCGGTGCATTATTGACCGGATGATTCCGAAAAGTAAAAAGGAGTCCATTGTCGGGCGGATTTAAAGATGTGGTATCTGTTGAAAAAATGAGGGAACATGCTTGAAAGTCGAACGTCATCTTAAACCTTTCCATAAGATTTGAACCGATAATCCCATGTATCGGTGTGCCAAACAGTCTCAAAAGATTAAAATCGAAGGTTGTAAAACAAAAAATATTTTCTATCTGATATCCGGACAGATTTAAAGTTGATATTTTTGCCATAGGTCCACGTTGTTTAAGGTCGAGTTCTTTAGCAACCGTTTTATCAATAAAAGTAGCGGCCCCGGTATCAATTATAAAATTGTAATCATTATTGGAATCATTAATCGTTGCTTTAACTAATATATGATGGCCTAGTTTTTTAAAAGGTATTTTCCCCGCTGTGCTTTTCGCAGGAGTTCCAATCAAATGGCCTACCAAAAAAAAGGAAATCAGTGCGATATAGTTTGATCTATTCATTTTCTTTAAGCTCCTTTATGGTCAGTTTTTATTTTAACCCTACTCAAATTAAAGTTTGACTGCAAATTTTACCTCAGCATTTTATGCAGATAGACATATTGCAGAGCTGCCATGACAGCGAGTTGCTCATGGGTAACACCGTAACCATGTCCCCCTTCAGTATCTTCAAAATAGTAGAAAGGATGTCCCTGCTCAGCCATCCTGGCTGCCATTTTCCGGGCATGACCGGGATGTACGCGATCATCTCTGGTGTTTGTAGTAAACAATACTTTAGGGTAATCCATGGTTTCTTTCAGATTATGATAGGGAGAATACTCTTTAATAAATTCCCATTGTTCCGGTATATCCGGGTTACCGTATTCTGCCATCCAGCTGGCTCCGGCCAGAAGTTTATGATATCGTTGCATATCCAGAAGAGGGGAGGAACAGATAACAGCATTATACAAATCCGGCCGTTGAGTAAAGGCGACACCCACCAGAAGTCCTCCATTGCTTCCTCCAATTATGCCCAGATGTTCCGGTGAAGTGATCTTTTTTTCTATCAGATCCTGAGATACAGCAAAAAAATCATCATACACCAGCTGTCTGTTTTCCAATAAACCGGCTTGATGCCATTTTGGGCCGAACTCACCACCTCCTCTGATATTGGCAACCACAAATACGCCTCCTCTTTCCAGCCAGGAGGTACCGGTACTGGCATCGTACTTGGGCAGCATGGGAACCTGGAAACCTCCGTAGGCATGGATCAGAGTAGGGTTGGTTCCGTCTTTTTTCATGGATTTTGGTGACACAGCAAAATAGGGGATTTTAGTTCCGTCTGTGGACACAGCTTCAAACTGCTGAACAGTAAATTTTGAACCATTAAAAAAATGAGGAAGACTTTTTACTTTCTGAATATCTTTGTCAGGTCCGGGGACATAGAAGAGAGTACTGGGATTAAGAAAGTCGGTAAAGGTGAAAAAATAGCGGTCGGAAAAATCATCAGTAGAACCAATTCCGATGGTTCCAAAATCAGGAGTATCCACTTTTTCTCTTACCCATTTACCATCCTGCAGGGCATATCGGTATAATTTATTGCGGACATTGGTCAGCAGATTGAGAAGCAGATAGTTTTTGGTTGTTGCAAGGGAAGTAATACTGGAGCGAGCATCTGGTGCCAGGATGACTGTAAATTTTCGATCTCCTTTTAAAAAACGATTATAATCAATACTGATGAGAGCGCCTTGAGGATAGGTTTTTCCGCCGATATTCCAGTCGCTTTTCAATTGAACCAGCATCTGATTTTTGAAAAATCCATTCATATCACAGTCTTCAGGCAGATCAAGTTTGATGAGTTTCCCTTTCTCCTCTATATAGGTCTGTCTTTTATAAATGGTAATCCCTCTGCTTATTAAACGGTACTGGCGTTCCGGCGTATGCATCACATATCCCCAGACTCCCATGTCCTCTTTGCTACCCTCATATAAAAGCTCTGCCTGTTCCAGCTTGGTTCCCCGTTTCCAGATTTTGGTCATACGGGGATATCCTGAGGGGGTAACGGTTCCCTCACCAAAATTCGTAGATACCATCAGGGTGTTTTCATCAATCCAGGAAACACTCCCTTTGGCTTCAGGAAGATAAAAACCATTTTCAATAAAAGATTTCTTTTTCAGATCAAATTCCCGTCTGACCACTGCATCACCTCCACCCCGGGAAAGATTGAGCATGCACCGGTCATAATCAGGATATAAAAATGAAGCTCCTTTATATACCCACTGTTCATCTTCAGACTGACACAATGAGTCAATATTTAAAACAGTTTCCCATTGGGGATCACCGGTAAAATACTGTTTGAATGTAGTACGTCGCCAGATTCCGCGTTTAAAGGTTTCATCCTTCCAGAAATTATAAATATAGTTTCTCAGAATCGAAGGATAAACAATTCTTTCCGTGGAATTGAGAATTTCCAGGATTTCTTCTTTGATTTCATTAAACTCAGGGTCATTTTTTAATTCAGAAACAGTCTTTTTATTCTGAACTTTCACCCACTCTAGAGCTTTTTCTCCTTCGATTTCTTCCAGCCAGAGAAAAGGATCATCCTTTTCTTGTGTATATCCGTTTAGGGAAAATACGGATATCACCATAATCATAGTTAATACATTGATACATTTTTTCATGATTGTTTCTCCTTTTTTTATTGATGTAGTGGTTTATTTTTTCATTCTTTTAATTATAACTTTTTCATTTCTTTTATTTTATCTAATATGGGGCTTTCTTCTCCCGGACGGAAGACCTCGTTAACAACCGATGCTATCCACCAGCGATTATCCTTTTTTATCAAATGATAACAGTCAAATCCCAGTTGAGGCGGTCTTTCAATTCCTGGAATACTTGCCCCATATACTGCCAGACAGTAGGCGATATCACCAACCTGTTCAAGATGTGTTTCTACCATCTCTTCCGTAAATCCGGTTTTTTCTAACTGATACTTTTTTACATCTTCCAGCCAGAGATCGATAAAACCCTGTCTGTCAATAATATGAAAACCTTCCCGGGATTTCAAAATGATCAATGCCTCTTCCAAAAAGAGGTTTTTCAGCTGTTCCCAGTCCAGAAGAGTACCTGCCTCCCAGGAAACCAGTCGGTATAATTCCTTAATTACTTTATCAGGGGAGTCTAATACAGATGGTTTGGCAGGTGAAATAGGCAATTCGGAATTTTGAGCAGCATGAAGTGTTAAGACTGTCAAGATAAGAATTGCAAAAGAAAAAACCCTATGAAAAGAAGTATTTTTTAGTTTCATAATTAGCTCCTTAAAATAAATATTGTAGTGTCAAAAGTTTTAGATTTTTTTTATTTAACTTGTTTATCTCCATTTAAGGGTGACAGGCATTCTGTCATGCTGAGTCCATCGAAGCATGACAGAAAAATACACATCACAACTTAACTGTCACCCTTCAATCAAACTCTTTGTATAATATTAGGCCTGCCTTCACTATTTAAAGAGGCATTCTATTCACTCCATTGGAACTCAACTGTACAGCAGCAGTGGTACTGTCATAATGAATTATAACGTCAAAACCATCTATTGGACCCCAAAGATAATAACTATTTGGATCTCCGTTATAAGAAGCACCAATAGTCAACATTCTTTTTTGTTCTCTTATCCATTTCCCTAAAGTCGACTCTGATGGGATATCTCCTATACGAAGAATGAAATTATCATATTTTGCCTGCGAAAAATAATAACTTACCGAATTATCCATGGGTTCACTATTTATTGTATGCTGAGCTATTCCTGTATATCCATAGTCGGGATCATATCCAACCGCAGTAAAAGAACCCCGAGAAAAACTGAATCCAACAATTTGATATTCAGAACCCATTTCAGACTTTATATGATACCCCATACTCATTATAACTCCATCACTGCCATTTACGATATGACCATTATGAGCCCATAGAGCAATTCCTTTGTTTTCATTCAGCAGAGTAGTTAACCAAAGTGAGTTCTCCGCCATATATTCATCCCGGATTAAATAATTATCATTTCCATGGTAAAGTTTATATTTTGTATCATTCACCTGCCGAAGATTTCGTACTAACTGTTTCATAAATTGATATTCAAAATTGGAGGAATTGGTTGTCAATTCATCTTCAATTGCCTCTACTTGCGATAAAATCATATCAAGACTATCTGATATCGCTGTATACTCATCCTCGTCCATAGCTTCATAATAAGCTCTGACACTTGCCGATGATTTATATCCCATGTTTTTTATCATAGTAAGTGTAGGAGTTATTTCTGGTAAAAAATCCGGTTTTACCCTGGTAAAATAATCCTCCAGCAAATCCGGCTGATACGTCATGAATTGACAGTCCACTCCTATAAAATGTATCTTTTCTTCTTCTGATCTGCTATAATTATAGGATCTCATCCATTCCAGCAGAGCTTTCACTTCCACTGTCCTATAAGTCCAGAAATGCATGGTATTGATCATAAGATCATCAATATTTCCTTCCCCTTCAGTAATGTATTTATCAATATAGTAAGATTCTCCTATATCACATTCAAATGCAAAAATTTTAAAACCATGCTCTTCCACTAAATATTTAAATATGCGATGCTTGATTTGAAAAAATTCTTTGGTCCCATGGGTCGCTTCACCCAAGCCGACAATTTTGCTTTCACCCAGGTAGGATAAGGGAGCAAGATCATCACCAGTATAATCCGGGGAAGCACTCTGCAGAGGATATACAAGACTGTCCAGCTCCTGTATTAACTGTGCTTCGATATAATCTGTTTCTTTTCCTGTATCTGTTATATTTTTTGATTTTTCACAACCAAGACAAATAAAAAACAACAGAAACAGAGTAGATACGATTTTCTGCAACTTCATGACTCTCTCCTTGTCTGAGAATAGAGGTGCCAAACCGGTTTTAAATATTCTTTTTATGCACTTCATTAATATAATCAAGATCAAATTAATCAGTCTTAATACAGGTAAAAATTCGTTCACTCTGGAAAAGGCGCATGGCCAGCATACCATTCTGTTCTCTGATAAACTGTACAAGGGCATTGTCTTTTCGCAGATAAAATGTTTCTTTATTCTGGAGAATTCCGATTGTTCCTTTTTCATTTGGAGGAATAACCACCAGAAATCCGTCAACTATCTCAACTTTAAGCTGATAATCTGGCTGCAATTGATAAGTTCCTGTGTATTTCTTTAAGGTATCTGAGTTAACATAAATACCTTTAGGATTAAGTACAGGCTCAACAACCTCTCCCAGAGCAATTGAAACCAGATCCTGATTTACTCTTCGTGCAAAGGTGGATACATAGTTAAACAGAGTAATAATAATTATATCATCTTCAATAAAATATTTTATGGAAGTGAGGAATCCATTGATACCTCCGGGATGTTCAATTAAGGTTTTTCCAACATTAAATCGTATGAACCAGCCATACCCATAATCGCTGAGGCCGGGTGTAAACATTTGTTCTTTAGAATTTTCTGTAAGAAATTCAGTTCCCTGCAGTGCCTGATGCCATTTATATAAATCTCCGATGGATGAATAAAGTGATCCGGCACCGCTGGTAAAACCGATATCCAGATAGGGAGCCTGAATGATTCCCTCTCCATGATTATAGTGACCTGTGGCCCGGTTTGGAATTACCTCGGTATGAGAGTCCACTCCTGATTCATTCATATCTAGGGGATCAAAAATAAACTGCTTTATAAATTCTTCATAGGTCAGTCCACTTACCTTCTCAATAACGGCAGTCAGCAGAACATACCCGGAATTACTGTATTCCCATTTGGAACCGGGTTCAAAGCTCAATGGTTCATTTTTAAACCGGTCAATGACCTGCTGTAGTGTGTGAGGCATGGTCCAGATCCGGTAATGGTCTTTAAGACGACTGTAATTTACCACACCAGAGGTATGATTCAACAGGTGATGGAGGGTAATTTTATCCCCATTGGGGAAATCAGGTAAATATTTGGATAGGTGATCATTTACGGACAAATTTCCTTTCTCCTGAAGAATTAAAATAGCAGCGGCAGTAAACTGTTTACTGACTGAAGCCAGCCTGTATCTGGTATGGGCAGTGCAGGGTATTTGATATTCCCGATTGGCCAGTCCAAAACCCTTGGAAATCAGTACCTGATCACCTCTGGCAATTAAAACTGATCCGCTGATCAGATCTTCATCCAGCAGGGGCTGCAGATAATTATCAATTTTTTGAGACAGGATAACATTCTCTGCTTGTATCCCGGGGACAATTGTCACCCATAAAAAGATTATGCCCAAAATCCATTTTCTGAAATAACAATTAATTATTGAAAGATTCATTTTATTTCTCCTGATTTTGAATTTGGTAGAATAAAATATATTTTTTCATTTCAGGAATGGTTCGAAGAACGATTTTAATGGCTCAAGGATAATGCGTTCGTTGAAATAATCAAAAATAATATTGAATTTTTTCAGCAAAGGCAGTCCGATCATGGTGTTGCTGTAAATATTGGCGTTTTTCTCGACCACTGTAAAAGCGGTTGGTATATCATTCAAGGTAAAATTTCCCAACCGGATTTCTTTGATGGTTCCCAGATACCCTTTATGACTGAACAGCCCTTTTCCCAGAGATGTCTCTACGGCATCAGTCGGAAGCGTTATACGGTCATCTTTGCCGATGGGTAAATACAGGGGATGGAATCCTCCCAGATCGATGAGCAAATCCAGTGTGATGGTTTTTCCATCATGCATGATCATTTCCGCAGTCATAGTCCTGGAAGCAAAAGGACCGGGCTTCATTTTGAATATTTCTCCGTTTCCGTTATAATTGAATTGGTCAGGCGGTATCAACTCGATGAACGATTGATCGAAATCTATCTTCACCACAAAATGCTTGAAAAATGTCGCACTTATCTGTCCGTCGAATCCTTCCCATGGATTGGGCAGATTGGGATCATAACGGGTGATAACTGCGGTTTGTCCATGAAATACCACATCTTTGAATCTGATGCTGATGTTCTCAGCAATATCTGCCTTATTGCTGCCCAGGTTCGTTTCTCCGGAGATTTTAAATCCCATTTTATCGACTTGAGGACTGCCGAAGAAAAGAAGCTGGTCCCATAAAGAACCATTATCCAGCATCATCTGACAATCTTTGCCGTTAATTTGGGCTTTAAAACGAAATTTATTTTTGTAATATTCAAAAGGAATGGTGATTTCATCTCCAGATAGAATATGATAGGTTCCAGGCGGCGGTCCTATCGGACTGTTTTTATTTGATTGTGCATATAAAAAATTCATACAGCACATCAAATGAATGAAAACAGCAGAGGCCAAAAGGATGATTTTATGATTACTTGGTTGCATAAACATTCCTTTCAATTTATTGAATTCATAAGATTTAAAGCTAAGGGATTGTGTTTATCCAAGGTGAGTGAATGTGATATAAATTCTTTTGCCTTAGTCTTATTACCTCTTTTTATTTCAATCTCTCCCAGGTAAGCATAGGCAAAAGAGGGATTATCAGCCAGTTCCAATAGTAGTTTGAAGACAACCTCGGCGTTATCAAGTTGTTTTCTACCTCTTAAAAGTCGGTAACCCAGCCTGTAAAAAACCTCTAATTCTGATTGAGGTATATCCGTTTTATTCTCCAGAATTTTACTTTTTACCTGGTCAATGGTTGTAGAATTATTGGATACAATGGCGTCCTGCAATGCATCGGCTGGAGAAACATACTTCAACAGATCAAATGTGTAAAGTTTATCTTCCTCTTTTACCAGTGAATTATATAACTTATAGAAATAGATTGGCCCTTTAGCAACTGTTTCGGCCAGAATTTTTCTCCCTTTGCGCATTTCTATCATTCTTGACATATCAGCTCCAACCACATAAAATCCTCTTAGCTGAACACCAAGAAACCAGGCTTTTTTCTTTACTTCGTCAGTAGTCATGGTATCGATTTCAGAGAAGAATGTATTCAGACTGTGCCGCATTTTTTTGATCTGGTCTTCGTTTTTTAAAATTGTATATTCCTTGATTTTTGATGCGGGATAGTGTTCACATGCCTGCATGGCCACATAGGTGGTCAACCCTTCGTTATGAAGTGTTTCCAGCAGATAATATAGTTTTTCTTTCAGCAGGCGTTCTTGGCGGTAGGGTGAGCAGGAACCATAACCTGAGTGAAACAATTCATGGGTGAGAATATTCAATAAATAATCGGCGCTGCTACGGAATTTGGGATGAAGAGCGTTTATGATAATATTATCATGGATGTTAATGGCATCAAAAGCCTGAAATGCAGTGAAATACACCTTACTCTTAATGGTTGTATATTCACTTTCTGGAAGGAAACTTGTCCAAATCGGAATGACATTTTGCTCAAAAGTTATTAATTCATGTTGCAGATTGGCGAATAACAGCTCATATTTTTTCTTTTTATTCTGATTTTCGGAATAATTTTTAAGAGCTCTTTTCCACTGCTCTTCCGGAAATGATTGACCAGAGAGAGTATAAAACGGCATGGCATATTGATATGCTTCGTCTTCTTGAAGAAAGGTCGGAACATTTGCAAGAACTGTATCTGTTTGCATCAGGAGCTTGTTTAATGATTCAATATTATATTTTACATCAACATAAAGATAATTTCCTGTGTCTTGGGTTACGGATATTTCGTTTATTAGTGGATTGGAACTGGCCATAATGAGATATGGAATAGTTAACAAAATTAATATCTTTATTTTCATTCTAAAAGTCCGTCCTTTCATAATATGATTTATTATTTTGGATTCATGAGATTTTTAGGAAAGATGATACGTTTTTGTAAAGGAGTTACTGGTCTCTGCAAGATTTTAAACCAAAGGAATACAAAAATACCACCTATAACCAACGCTATAGTACCCACCAATCCTCCTTCCGGACCAAAAGCGCCACCTGTCCAGATAGAGGATCCATGTTGTTCAATTGCAATAACGGATACATGATGATACTCACCACTTACGGGAAAACCAAAAATTATACTCTGAATGAAATTCCAGGAAATATGAAGAGCTATAGGCATGGCAAGTTCACCTGATAATATATAGGATAACCCTAAAACTAGTCCCAATAAAACTATATTAATTGTTCCTAAAAGAGTAATATTAGGATTACCAGAATGAAGCAAACCAAAAATGATGGATGATAAGATATAAACCCAGGTTAGTGCTTTTTTAGATTCAGATTTTTTTTTGTGTAATCCTTCGGAAAGATTGGTGATCACGTAGGCACGGAATATAATTTCCTCATACAAACCAACAATGATAAAAAAGATCAGTCCCATAAGGAGAGGAACAAAGAATGGCATACCCAGATATCCCTCTCTTTGATTTTGAAAATAATCAACAATGGTAATCCACCCCATTGCTTTTTCGATACAAAAAACAATATATATAAGTAATGCACTCAATATAATTCCAAATAGGAAATCCAACCACCATCTTTTGGAAAAATGAAATCCATAATCTTTGAATCTCCGGTGATCCAGGTAATGACCACCCAGCCATAATACTCCTAAGGATAGTGCTAAAATTACAAGGGAAGTTATTATACTTCTAATTATTTGATTCGGTATTAAAATTTTAGTAATGATACTTGTTAAAGCAATTGTTCCAAAAAATAGTACAAAATAAATCAAAACTCTCCATCCGGATCTTAAGCGTCTTTGATAGCGATTATAAAAAATATTGATCATAATCTAGTCCAAATATTTTATAATTTGCTTCTTTTATAAACCTTCTAATTTGAGTGTAATGTGAGGTGATTATCCTCTTCAAATTGGAAAAACAAGGTAATTTTATCAGCCACCTTTTCTTTATATCCTCATTATAAATAGTATCCTAACCTTACAGTACATTAATTATCAGTTTGATTTATTTCAGCCGTGACAGACTTAATGAATTCATTCCAAGCGTTGGTATTAAGGGGTAGTAGGGGGTATATTCTTTTCCATTCTTCCAGAACCTCCTGTCCTGACCGGCCTTCATTCAACATATCCACTGCTTTGGTTCCAAAAAACTCTGCAATGAAACCGTTGTAAGCCAAAATAGAAAGAAATTTATTTTTTATGTATACACCGTATAAAAGTTTTTTGTTTTCATGATCCAGCATTGCAGTTATATAACCCTCTTCGGGAACTATGATAAGAAAAAATTGTATGGGTAGTTTATAAATTAATGATTCCATTGCCCCGGAAAAAACAACTTCACAACCAGGAATGGGAATTTCTTTACAAGATTTGATTAAGACTGTAATACCTCTTTTGGATGCTTTCTGCAGGTTTTTTTTAATTATTTCGATTGGAAGTGGTGAGCTGTCGACAGCAATTATTTCATGACTTTTTTCTATAAGAGCAGATGATAGTGTAGAAAACTGTTCATAACTTTCAATCCGATAAATACCCTCCTGAACAGGTTCGGATTGGATGGGCTTTATTACATTCTCGATGACTTTTCTTTTATTAGTGAATTGCAGCTCAAGTTGATCAAGATAATGGCTTATAGGTTGTGCTGTGTAATATTTAATTTTTTTGCTGTCATCTAAGAGGATTAGTCCTTGTTTCTGCAGAGCATCAAGGGCTTTGTAAGTGTTGGCTATGGGCTCATTCAGTTGTTTTGCAACTTGATAACCGGTGGATCTATTTTTTTGTAACAGACACATGTAAACCTTGGCCTGTAGCTTTGATAAGCCAATGTCCATGAGAATGTGAATGTCTTTATTTCTAAAATTCATAGTATTAGTCCTTTACTACTACTATCTACGTATTAAGATTTATTTTGTTACAAAAATTAAAAAAATGATTAAAATAATTTTTTTCATAATAATTGTTAATGCCAAAATTTAATTGTGCTCTCGGGGATTGACCAGAGTGATTTTAAATTGACAATCTTTATCCCCTTTTTTTAAGGATTTTACTACCTCAACTTCGGAGGCATCCCAGCCAGTTCCCCGTTCCATCATCTCCTTTACATATCCGGCTGAACAGGAACAAAAAGTTGGAGAAACATTTTTATGATCAGATTCAAAAATAGGACACATGCAGTATCCTTCCTTTAAACTGAGCCCCATAGGATTTTGTTTTCCTGCCCAGCCAAAGTAAATTATTGTGGTCTGTGGATTTTGTTCAATCTGAAATCCCTGTGCCAAGAATATAGGGGATAAATTATTTCGGTGAATGATACTCATTTATTAAGGCCTTACCTGCTTAACAGTTAATCTCAATTTAGTTTAATAGTTTTCTTTTACGAAATATCACGGATATTTCACTCCCTAAAAATTTTAAGTTTTAATCCGAAATTATGCAATTGATAACAAAAGTAATGAACTGGAAAGATTGCTTTTAAATCCCTTCTCTTTTCTCAAAGAAAAGGCACTGGGGATAAGATTACAAAATCAAAAACACTAAGTATAAAAAAATCCCAATCTATCTTTTCAGAAGATCGGAGTTTGAATACAATAAATTTAATTGAATTGCAGATTTATTTATTAACGTTGGCAGTAACGGGCTTTTTGCCGTATAGTGATCAATAGGGAACGGCACAGTAAAACGTCTCTGTTAACTGCCTTTGTTAGGCGTAGTTTCATGAGGAATCCATGACTTTACTTTTTTCACCTCATTTTTCACCTCAAGAGCACCTGATCTTATTATTACAAACAACAACCCCAAAGTTACGAAACCCACCTTATTTTAAAACTGGACAGCATAAAAACTAGGGACTAAGTCGGTGACTGAGCGGGAGAAGGATTCTGGTAATCAAGTAAATTAGATAATAACAAGAATTTTTAAATAACTAAAAGAATGCCTGCTACTCTTTCACCTCAATAAGATTGCCGTCGTAATCGGAAATAAAAGTAATAACACCTGAACTTTTTGGAACTTCGACAACTTTCACACCTGCATCCCTGCATTTGTTCACAATATTTGCCAAATCGGTCACCTTGATACAGGAATGCGCGATCTGTTTCTCCGGTGCTTGATACTCTTGAACCACAAATATCTCAAAATCAACAGTCTCCCCCATGTAATGTATCATTAAAAGTTCATGATTGATCCCGAAGATGGCCTGGGTCAGCTTTTTGTCAATGATTTTTGGTTCTGATTTTTCAAGTCCAAGGATGTCAATAAAAAAACAGTCCGCCTTTTCTTCACTGCTTGCAGCCAGCCCGGTGTGGATAATCTTCATATCATCCTTCCTGTGGTTTAATAATGATCTTAAGTGATCCGGCCCCATCCAAAAGCATCTTAAATCCTTTACCTGTATTGTTTAACGGCAGCCTGTGGGTAATGAGGTCATCTACTTTAATGTCCTCTTTCGTTATCAAGTCAAGGGCTTCTTCAATATCAGGAGGTCCGCAATAATAGGAGGTGAGTATGCGTATCTCTTTCCTCCAGAAATCATTGACCGGAACCACCACATCCTTATCGGGTCCGGGTACGGCAAATAAAACCACAACTCCCCCCATATCGACAGTCTCCCAGGCCTGCTTAAAAGCGGACATGGCAGAGGTTGTAACAATAACAGCATCAGCTTTCCTGCCATTAGCGTATATCAGTTGTTCCAGAATATCAGAGGCTGCGTCTGCGACATGGTCTGCGCCAAAACTCTTTGCCAGTCCAAGCCTGCTTTTATTGATGTCAGTCGCTATAACTTTACATTGTTTATACTTAGCAAGTTTGATATGAAGAAGTCCTGACATACCAGAGCCAAGTATAAGAAGCGTCTGTCCTTCTTCAATAGAGGCAAGTCTTTGCGCTCTGACCACACAGGCTAAAGGTTCGATAAATGTCGCCTGGTCGTAGCTTACATTGTCTGGTAGCAGGTAGGAGCCGTTTGTAACCAGTTCCTTAGGTACCAGGATGTATTCGGCAAATCCTCCAGGCAGTCTGTCCTTAACTGCATTACATTGAGGGTAATGTCCCTTTAAACAATACCGGCATTTAAGGCAGGGAATCTTGGGCGCGATAAAAAGCCTGTCACCTTTTTTATATTTGCTGACTCCCTCACCAGTTTCCACAACCTCTACACCCACCTCATGGCCCTGAACAAGGGGGGCTCTGGGTAGACGGTACCACTCTACTATGTCACTGCCACATATCCCACAGGAAATAACCTTTACCAGCATCTCACCCTGACCGGGTGATGGGGTTGGTACTTCTTCGAGCCTTATGTCGTTATTATTGTACCACATGGATACTTTCATGTTTTTCCTCTTGCTCTATTTATAAAAAGCGCCGGAGGAGCACTTTGTAAAAAGTTTTATCTTCAGGATTTTTTATTCTTTAAAGTATTATAAAGATCAAAAGCCTTTTCCGGATTTTCATAATCATGGACAACCGCTCTGACCGCCTGGATCATGGCAATAGGCGAATCCGCCTGAAAAATGTTCCTGCCCATGTCCACTCCGGCAGCGCCTTCCTGTATGGCACGGCGGGCCATTTTAAGAGCATCCAGTTCGGGTATCTTTTTCCCTCCGGCAATAACAATCGGTACAGGGCAGGAGGCTGTGACCGTCTCAAAATCTTCGGGAACATAATAAGTCTTGATATATTGGGCGCCCAGTTCGGCGCAGATACGGGTAGCCAGCCTGAAATATTTTGCATCACGCACCATGTCCTTACCAACAGCCGTGACCGCCAATGTCGGTATGCCATAGCGTGTTCCCATATCCACCATCTTTGTCATGTTGATGATTGATTGCCGTTCGTGTTCACCACCGATAAAAACCTGCACCGCCATGGCTGAGACATTGAGACGCACGGCGTCCTCGATATCCACTGCCAGGTTCTCATTGGAAAG
>CAYUAG010000097.1:0-14592 GCA_964442615.1 uncultured bacterium | reverse complement strand
TAGCATTCATATAGGTGTGAGAAATTTTTATGAATGCATCATAATCTAGTAGTCTTAAGGCAATTGTATTTTCTAATCCACTAATATTTGCTTTTCCAATATTATCTGGAGTATATTTGAAATTTTTATCTGGTTGCCATAAAATTAGATTTTTTATATATTTATTAAAATAGGTTGATTCTACATTGAATTGAGCTGGACCACTGTTATGAAATGAAATTCCAAAATCAAAATTTATTGAAGTTTCAGGTTCAAGGTTAGGATTTCCTTTTGTCCAGTTATCTTCAGGCCAGTAGAGGTCATTAAAAGTTGGTGAGCGGAATGATTTTCCCCAATTAACTCTGACTGAAAGATTAGTGATTTTATTATTTCTAATCAACATACCGAATTTAGGTGATAGTATGGATTCAAATTTGGAGTAATGATCATATCGGAAGGCAGGAATGAGTTTAATATCAAAAGTTGAAAAAGGGAAATCAATTTCACTGTGAATAAAGATTCCACTATTAGCCCGTTCCTGGTTACCAATATCACTACTTTTAAGATTTTCTTTTCTATATTCAAATCCTGTGTTGAGGTTAAAACCTGCTATTGGATCCCATTTTAAACCTCCTTTAAAACCATGAACTTTATTTTCGTGTTGACTTTTAATTGGTGTCCAGGCTTCTGGATCTTTAAATTTATTAACATTGCTATGTAGATAGACAGAGCTGTTTATTTGTACATGGGGACTGAATTGACATGAAAAATGAAAGTTTGTGAGTATATCTTTCAAGTTGTTTCTTGCTTTATTGGTTAGATATTGAAGAGAACCAGCTGAACCTCTTTCAGATCGGATTATTCTATGGATTAATCCAATGTTTGATCCCTTTTTTATTATATAACCAGCTTTTAATAAAAGATTATTCCGATTATAATCATTATTTTTCCTGGTTTCTTTAGAATTAGTATATGGATTGGTATATTTAAAATCACCCTGAGATTGAAGGTAGTCATAGGTTATGAGAAAATCAATATGTCCGATTTTTTGTGCTTCAAAAAAATTATACCCTCTTTTTCCAAAAGAACCAGTAGTGGTTTTGATACCGAGGGTTAACTTATTTTGGTTGATAAATTCTCTGGAAACAAGATTTATAATACCACCTATAGCATCAGTACCATAAAATGCAGAATGTCCCCCACGTATTATTTCAATCTTTTGCAGACTTTCCAAAGGAATTGAATTCAAGTCAAAATTTCCGTTTTGAGAAGAGTTAAGACGCTGACCATCCAGCATAACTAGTACCTGTTCACTGCTTGAGCCTCGTATAGAAGCTGATTTGATGCCTGCATATCCTCCATAATCACGTATGTGAATTCCAGTTGTATGGTCAATAATTTCAGCAGGAGTATTACCACTGCTTTGCATTAACTTCTTCCTAGGAATTATCTCTGATGATACAGTAATATTCGATTTAAGATGTTTATAACCAGTTGCTGTTATAATAATCGGATTTAATTGCACAGCTTCTGGTATTAAGGCAATATGAAGTTCAATATCACCAAAAATTTTTAGATTTTTAATAGTTTTTGTTTTATAACCAATAACTTTTACAGTAACATCATAATAGCCTTCAGGTAAATTTTTAATAAAATAAAAACCATTATTTCCAGAAGCAGTACCTAAGATTGTTCCTTCTAAAATTATGTTAGCATCAGGGAGTGGTTTTTTAGTTTCTTGATTTGTAATAAATCCAAAAATTTTTCCATCTGATTCTGCATGGAGTTGATTTATAAAAGAAATGATGAAGAATATAATTATTACTGAAATTTTTATTAAAGTTTTCATTTTTTCCTCCTTTTAATCATTATTATAATAGTGTCAAATTTTATCTTTTTTTACAATCGATCAAAGGACTTTGGGAACTCAATAAAGGTCAGTTATGAACTACTTCTAATCAGTTAGCAGCTGTTTGGGACAAGGTAAAATAGTAATAAACATTCATAGCCCTGTGATCAGTAACCTTCATGGGGAGGAAAATAAAAAAACCCACCTTCGCAAAATAAGTGGGGATGAAAAAAATCTTACCTCGACCCTCGAAGGTTAACAGATTATATTTGAAATGGCAGGTTTCCTGGCTTAGGCCTTACATCTACTCACTGCACCTTCCCAATTCTTTTCAAGTAAGAATTAGTGGTTAATTACAGTTTTCGTTGCCTTCACAGTAGCGGGACTGCAGCGGATTTTAACCGCTTTCCCTTTTACCCATTTAAGGCACCATTTCAAGTATTTAGAGATTAATCTCGACAAATAATATAAAGCCTAAAAAAGTTAAAAGCAAATTTTTTAAAAAAAATAATTTTTATATTTATATCTAAGGAAAATTAATAAAAAGTAAATTAAATGAATTTTGATAAAGCTTACACTTCAGGTTATTAAGAATAGGGGATAATATTATGATTTTAAAGATAGTTATTAGAAAATTTCTGTTTAAATAACAAAAAATTTGCATAATTTAAAATTTTTATTTATATTAAAAAAATAAATAAATCTCTTTGGGGGTAGACAATGACCTTATTGGTTTTAGGGAAGCCCCTTTTTTTTAATTGCAATTACTTCTATAAAAAAAAAATTTATTAAAAGACTAATTTTAAATTTTTGTAATAATATTGATCATATTATTCAGTTTAAAATGCTGGAAAGATTTACAGCTAAGATGGAGGATTATGGGTGAATATTGAGTATTGATAACCAGCATCCAGTTGTTGATTTCTGGAATCTGATATTTTATTACTGGATGTTAGTAATTAATACTTAGTATCGAATTTTGAGATTAATAAAAAATCTCAAAGGAATTAATCATGAATAGTAAAACATCAATTTTAATTGTTGAAGACGAAAGTATTGTAGCTGCAGATATAGAAAATCGTTTGCTAGTCTTAGGGTATAATGTGGCTGGCATAGCAATGTCGTCAGAGAAGACACTTGATTTAATTGATAAAATGCATCCTGATTTGGTACTAATGGATATTAAGTTAAAAGGAAAAACCAATGGTATAGATACTGCAAAAATATTGAAAGGAAAGTATGATCTTCCAGTTGTATATATAACAGGATATGCGGATCGAAATACCTTGCAGCAAATCAAGGAAACCGAACCTTTTGGCTTTATTACTAAACCGTTTGACGATACAGAATTAATGGGTGTTATCGAGACCGCAATACATAAGTACAGGATGGAACAGAAACTGAAGGAGAGTGAGGAGAAGTACCGGATACTTTTACAACATACAGATGATGCTATTGCAATTGTACAAAATAGAAAAATAGTATATTGCAGTCCTGCCTATGAAAAATTCATTGGTTTTACCCAAGAAGAAACCATAAACAAAAGTTTCCTAGACTTTGTCATTTCTTCGGATCGTGAAGGTCTTAGAAAATATTATGAAAAACATCGAAAAGAAGAGAAAATACCTAAGCAATGTGAAGTGACTCTTTTACATAAAAATGGTAGAAAACTTTTAGTAGAAATCAAAACCTCTCTTATTGAATACGCAGGTAAAAAGGCTTCGCTATTAGTAATACACAATATTACTGAGCTTAAAAAAGCTGAAAAAAGAATAAATCATCTGAATACTGTATTACGTTCTATACGTAATGTTAATCAACTCATAACCCGTGAGAAAAACCGGAAGCGTTTAATTCATGGGATCTGTGATACACTGGTAGAAACCAGAGGGTATGGCTTTGCCTGGATAGGATTACGTAATGAAGAAAAACAGTTTATTCATTTTGCAGAATCTGGTATTGGGAAAGATTTTAAAATTTTAACCAAAATTCTCACTCAAAATAAACAGGTATTCTGTGTACAACAGGCATTGAAAAAAAGCGGACCAATCATTATCAGAGATATGAATAATACCTGTACTGGTTGTCCCTTATTGGGTGAAAGATATGAAACAAACGCATTAACCATGCGTTTGGAATATGAAAACCAGGTATTCGGTGTATTGACAGTATATGTTTCTAAAGAGTATGTTTATGGTCAGGAAGAAAAACAACTCTATAAGGAAATTGGTGATGATATTGGTTTTGCATTGCACGGGATTGAAATAGAAGAGAAACAAAAACAAATAGAAGAAGCCCTACAGGAGAGTCAAAAGCATTTCCGCAGTATATATGAGAATTCAGCTATCGGTATGTATCGCACTACTCCGGATGGAAAAATTTTAATGGCAAATTCTGTCTTAATTAAGATGTTGGGTTATTCTTCCTTTGAAGAGTTGAGTCAGCGTAATCTAGAAGAAGAAGGTTTCGAGCCCAATTATCCCTGCAAGAAATTTAAAAGATTAATAGAAAAGAAGGGTAAAGTTATAGGGTTTGAGTCTGTATGGAAACAAAAGGATGGTAAGAAGATGTATATAAGAGAGAGTGCAAGTGCTTTTAAGGACTCAAAAGGTAATACAATATATTATGAAGGAACTGTTGAGGATATCACTGAGCGTAAACATATGGAAGATATGTTAAGAGAAAGTGAAGAGAAATTTAGATCTTTTCTAAACTCGACTTCTAATTTAGCATTTTTGAAAGATAAAAATTTCCGTCATGTTATGATTAATACTGCTTATAAAAATTTTCTCAATAAAAAAGAGGAGGAAATTATTGGAATGACAGATTTTGACCTCTTACCCAAACAATTGGCTAAACAATGCAGAGAGAGCGATAAAAAAGCTATTATAACTGGTAAAGTTGTAGTTATCGAAGAAAAATATGGAGATAATTACTATGAAACCCGAAAATTTCCGGTTAAAATTAAAGATAAAATTGGAGTAGGAGGAATAATTACTAATATTACTGAACGTAAGCAGGCAGAAATAATGCAGCAAAAAGCTAAACAGGAAAAAGTAAATATTCTTGATGCTCAACTAGAACATGTTATATATGAAGATAAGGAAATGAAGATTCTCTGGCCTAATCAAGCAGCTTGTGATTCTGTTAGTATGAAGCGGGAAGACTTAATTGGTCGCTACTGTTATGAAATTTGGCCAGAAATTGATAAACCTTGTGAGGATTGTCCTGTTATCTTAGCAATGAAAACTAGGAAGCCGCAATCTATTGAAAAGTCTACTCCTGATGGTCGTTTTTGGTTTATTCGTGGTTATCCGGTCAGAGACCTAAATGATCAGATTATTGGAGCTATTGAAGTTACTCAAGAAATCACAAAGCGTAAGTTAGCTGAGGAACAGATCAAAAAGGATCTGGAAGAAAAAGATATTTTACTCAAGGAAATTCACCATCGGGTGAAAAATAATCTTCAGGTCATGCGCAGCTTGATTCATTTACAGCAGATACAAGAAAAAAATCCGGTATTTCAGGAATCGGCCAAAAAGCTATCAAATCGTATTCTTTCCATGGCTTTAATTCATGAACAATTATATTCATCAGAAAGTATAGCTAAAGTAAATCTAAAACAATATTTTAAATCCTTGCTTCCCAAAATCATGGAAAGTTATATCTGTTCTCAGATTACAATAGAAAAGCGTATTATAGATGTGTATCTACCACTGACTCTGTCAGTCCCCGTAGGTTTAATATTTAATGAGCTGGTAACTAATGCTTTAAAATATGCCTTTCCTGAAAACAGAAAAGGTAAAATAACTATTATTCTTTCCCAGAAAAAAAATATATGTGAATTACAGGTTGGGGATAATGGTATAGGTATGCCAACTGGAATAAATTTAGATAAACCAACCACCCTGGGTTTGAAATTGGTAAATATTTTAACCAAACAGTTGGAGGGAACTATCAAGATTTATCGAAGAAAAGGGACATCCATTAAATTGAGTTTTCCAATCTCTGATTCAAAAAAATGATAGCTGGTTGCTGTTGATATGAAATCTTAACAAAGATAAATATTTAGCATATGATTGAATCCACTAAAAATTTTTGTTATTATATGTATAGGAATTTTCATGAAAGATAAAGTTACAATTCTGATTGTAAAAGACCAACACATTGAAGGTTCTGATATAAAAAATCGTCTTCAGTCTCTCGAGTACAAGGTGGCAGGGATTGCAGCTACTTTAAAAGAAGCCTTTTCACTGGCTGAAGAAAAAAAACCAAATTTAGTATTGATTGACAGTAGGTTTAGCGGAAAGTATGGTAGTAAAGAAATAGGGAGAAAGCTTAAAGAAAAATATAACCTACCGGTTGTTTTTATAACAAATCAAGTAAATTTGGCATCTTTACTTCAGATGAAAGAGACTAAACCATTCGATTTCATTACCATACCTTTTAAAAACATAGAACTGATGGGTGTTATAGAGACAGCCCTGCATAAATATAAGATAGAACGGAAACTCAGGGAAAGTGAGGAAAAGTATCACCTGCTTGCTGATAATACCAAGGATATAATTTGGACACTGGATTTAAAAGAAAATATTAATTTTGAAAATGCAAAACCTACCTTTGTCAGTCCATCTATAGAAGAAGTCACAGGTTATACACCCCAAGAAATTTCCAACCAAAAACTTATTGAAATATTGACTTCTGAATCCATGCAGCTGGTTAAAGAAACCCTGATAGACGCTTTACGAAATGAGAGAACTGAACAAGAAAGAGTTGGACGTACCTTGGAATTAGAACATTATTGTAAAGATGGTTCTTCTGTTTGGTTAGAATCTAATATGTCTTTTTTACGTGATAAAAATAAGAATCCAGTAGGAATAATCGGAGTCAGCCGCGATATCAACAAGCGTAAACAAATAGAAGAAAATTTAAAAAGAAGTGAAAAAAATAGCAGAACTCTTCTTAATGCAACCCATGATTTAGTATTTTTAATCGATACAACTGGAATTTTAATTGATACTAACCAAAACCTTATTTTAGATAGACCCAAGCAAGAAATGATTGGAAAAAATTATTTTGAACTAATACCAGAGTCTATAGCAAAAAAAAGAAAAGCAAAGGTTGATAAGGTTGTTCAGACTGGAAAAGCAGTTAGTTATCAGGACCAGAGAGCTGGAAAATATTTTGATTCAAATCTTTATCCAATTTTTGATAAAAATAAAAATGTAATACAAATAGCTGTTTTTGCTAAAGATATCACTTCGCAAAAAAAGGCAGATAAAAAAATACATAGACTCCTGAAAGAAAAAGAGCTGCTACTTAAAGAAGTGCATCACCGTATTAAAAATAATATGAATATTTTGAAAAGTATTTTTTCTTTACAAGCCAATGCTACTGAGAATTCTGAGGCAAAAGGAATATTAAATATTGCCATGAATAGAATTGCTTTGATGAGTAAAATATATGAGCAACTTTATAAAAGGCCAAATATCCAGAATGTTGAGATACGCTCGGTTGTTAGGGATTTAGTTATTGAAATTCAGGAGACCTATGAATCACCTCAAAAATGTGCAATCTCAATTGAAATAGATGTTGACAAAATTACAGTAAGTGTAAAACAATCTTTTCCTATAGGAATCATCATCAATGAGCTGGTAACCAATGTTTATAAATATGCTTTTCCTGATAGAAAGAACGGCATTATTAACATTTCAGTTAAGGAATCAAATGCAAAAGCCCTGCAGATTAGGGTTAGAGATAATGGTATAGGTATACCTGAAGAACTCATCCGTAATAAATCATATGGTTTTGGTCTGCAGCTGGTAAGTATTTTTAGCAAACAGTATGAAGGACAGCTTGATATTAAACGAGACAAAGGTACAGTAGTAAAGGTAAGAATGGAAAAAGAGGGTTATAAAAGTTAGTCTGATTTCAGTTATCGAATACTGGCCTTCGGAAATTGGTATTCAGGTGTAAATATACAATAGTAAAAAAAGTTTAAAAGGAGTTTTTATGCAAAAAAAGATTTTCACTACTATTTGTTGAAGATGTATATATCCAAGATAGAAGTCTGCTATCTGTAATCTAAAACCGAAAACCTGAAAATAACATTTAAACTCTGGTATCTGTCATTAATTTAAAAAATATACTAATGTGGTCATGAAGAATATAAAATTATATGAAAGAATTAATAGTTTTGAGGATACTGCAGTGGTGAAAAAAAAATTTAACTTTCTTGCTTGGTGTATCACTCTTTATACTTTTTGCAATATTTTAAAACAAATCATGCAAAACAGTGTTTTGATATTTACCCATAAACTATTTGCTGTGAAAATAATATGATAATTATCCAGGAAGGAGTTATACATGACTTATTATTTTTTATTTCCATTATTTAGTTTAATAGCTAATTTTTTACTCGCATTTCATATTATTTATATTGACTCAAAAAAAATTGAAAATCGTCTGTTTTTTATGATAACACTATCGATTGCTTTTTGGAGTTTTTCACATTTTATCATGTTTTCTACTACGGATGCTTCTATAGCATTGTTTTGGGCACAATTTGATACCTGGGGTTCTACATTTACTGCTGTTTTTACTTTACATTTTTTTGTAGTGTATACAGAAACTAAACATTCAGGTTTTAAAAAATACATTCTCTTTGTTTTATATATTATTGCCATGATTTTTGGTTTTCTTGATTATTCAACATATTTAGTAGAAAAGTTACCTGAATTACATTATTGGGGATATTTTTCTGCTCCAGGTAGTTTATACATTCTCCCATCAATTTTTATAATAGTATGTATTATTACAGGATTATTTCTTACTATTAAATATTATTTTAAATCAAAATTAGAAAAAGAAAAAAAACAAGCTTTATTGCTTATCATTGCTATTTCTATTCCCCTTGTTGGTGGAATTGTTACTGAGAGTATACCAACCATTTTTGATTTTGAGATAATACCCTTGACAACCACACTTACAACTTTTATGGCAATTATTATTAGTTATACTATGCGTAAGTATAAATTGATGACTACTACGGAATATCAATTAAAAACAGTTGAAAAATTGTTTAATACCTTACCTAATGCAATTGTTCTTTTTACAGAAAAAGGTAGGATTTGTGAAATAAATGAAGCCATGGCTATTAATTTTGGTGTTTCTAAAGAGAGATTAATTGGTAAAAATATATATAATCTTTTACCCAAAAATGTAGATGAAAAAAGAAGAAGTTTGGCTTTAGAAGCACTTAAAAGTGGAAAAATAAAAAAAAATGAGGATCAAATAAAACACCGATTTTTTCATAATTTGTTTATTCCAACAAAATCTATAGGTGATGAAAATAACATTCTTATGATATCAAATGAGATTACCGAGCGGAAGAAAGCTGAAGAGCAGATTAAAAAGGATCTGGAAGAGAAAAATATCTTACTTAAAGAAATTCATCATCGAGTAAAGAATAATCTTCAGATCATGCGCAGCTTGATTCACTTACAGAAATTGAGGGAAACAAATCCTGAATTTCAGGCCTACGCTACGAATTTATCAAACCGTATTTATTCCATGGCTTTGATTCATGAACAGTTATACAGATCAGAAAATATGGCTGAGATCAGTCTCAAGCAATACCTTGAATCCTTCCTTACCAAAATTTTATCGAGTTACAAATGTCCTCATATTATAATTGAGAAAAAAATCAAAGATGTGTATCTGTCTCTTGACAAATCAGTACCAATAGGTTTGATTATAAATGAACTGATTATTAATGCCATGCAGCACGCCTTCCCTAAAAACCGGAAGGGTAAAATTATCCTTAGTCTGTCCTGTAAGGAAAATATGTGTGAACTGCAGGTGCAGGATAATGGTATAGGGATACCAGCCAGAATTAATTTCAAAGAACCAATAACCTTAGGACTGAAATTAGTAAATATTCTAACCGAACAGTTGGACGGAACTGTACAAATTTGTCAACAAAAAGGGACATCCATAAAACTGTATTTTCCAAATTTTACTTCATCATTAACATATAATTATCAGAAACAGAATCTCGTTGTCAAGGATAAATCTGCAAAAAAATAAACAAATTACAAAGGATTTTTTTATGAATAATAAAATTTCTATTTTGATTGTAGAAGATGAACGTATAGTAGCTACAGATATGAAGATGCGTTTACAGTCACTTGGATATGAAGTGGTTGGAATAGCAATTTCTTCTGAGGAAGCTCTTTCGTTTGTAAAGGGGGAAAAACCAAATCTGGTCTTGATGGATATTAAGCTAAAGGGAAAGACCAATGGAATTGTGACAGCTGGTATTCTTAAAGAAATGTATGATATACCAGTGGTGTATGTAACTGCTTATGCAGATCAGAATAACTTAGCAAGAATCAAAGAAACCGAACCCTTCGGTATAATATCAAAACCTTGTGAGGATAAAGAACTTATGAATGTAATTGAAACTGCGCTTCATAAATACAAAATTGAGCGGCAACTCAAGGAAAGTGAAGAGAATCTCCGTATCACCCTTAATTCCATAACTGATGCAGTGATTTCCACAGATAGAGAAGGTAAGGTTGTAAGTATGAATCCAATGGCAGAGAATCTCACTGGTTGGACATTTGCTGAAGCACAGGGAAAACCTATCACTAAAGTATTTTACACCGTTAATATGAAGACTGGTAAAAGATGTGAAAATCCTGTACAAAAGGTTCTAAAATATGGTAAGACTGTAAACCTATCTAATCAAACTTCACTCATTGCAAAGGACAGTACTGAATATCCAATTGCAGATTCAGGTTCACCAATTCGGGATGATAATGGCAATATCATTGGGGTAGTGCTGGTATTCCGGGATGTTACAGAAGAGTATTTAATGCAGGAGGAACTGCATGAGAAAGAAGAAAGATTATTAGCTGTTTATAAATCGAGTCCAACTATTATTATTGTAAGTACTATTAAAGATGGTCGTTTTATTGAAGTAAATAAAGCTTTTACCAAATTTTCGGGATGGAAATCTGAAGAAGCTATTGGAAAAACTGCACTAGATTTAGGATTATGGGCTGAATCTGCTTATGAGCAACGTCAGGAGTTAATTAATGAATTAAGAGAGAAAGGTTCAGTTAAGGGTCATGAATTTATTTTTCAGGACAGGAATGGGAATAAAATGATTGGTCTTTTATCTGCTGAAATTATCAAGATTAAAGGAAAAAAATATATGCTTGCGAATGTAGTTAATGTTACCGAACGAAAGAGAATGGAACAAGCACTACGTGAGAGTGAGAAGAATTATCGTTTGCTTGCTGATACTACCAATGATGTAATATGGAAGATAGATTTTAAAAAAAATATTAATTTAAGTAATGCAAAACTTTCATATGTAAGTCCTTCTGTGGAACGTATTGCAGGATATACACCCCAGGAAACTCTTGATAAAAAAATATCTGATATATTGCCTCCTCATACTATTCAGATGGCTAAAGATTTGTTTATTAAAATATTAGATAAGGAGAAAAGAGGAGTAAAGGTAAAAGGTCAAACTTTGGAATTAGAACATTACTGTAAAAATGGTTCTATTAGGTGGATGGAATGCAATATGTCTTTCCTTCGTAATAGGAATGGGAATCCAGTAGCAATAATTGGTGTTGGACGTAATATAACTGAGCGTAAACAAATAGAAAAAGAGAAAGAAGGATACCTTCAGGAGTTAAAATTTATCACAGATACAGTAATCGCAATCAGTCGTATGGATGATGTTGATGAAATGTGTCAATTTTTAGGAAAAGCAATTCATTCTATTAATACAAAGTCATACGTTGCTGTTTTACTTTACGATCCTGATTTGGATGCAATAAGGATCAGAACACTTATAGGATTCGACAAAGTAATGGATCGTCTGTTAAAAATTATAGGAAAAGATCTCACCTCAATTTTATTTTATCCAAAGCAATTACAAAAAGAAATCACCAAAAATTATACCATAGGGAAACTGGAGTATGTTTCTGGTGGATTGTTTACTCTATTAGGAGAAAAATTTAATAAAAGTGTTTGTCAAGATATTGAACAATTACTGGGTATTGGGAATGTTTATACAGTGGGATTTACCCTGGAAGATGTACCGAACGGTGGAATTACTATTTTGATCCCTACAGATCATGAAGTTCAATATAAATCTGCTATTGAGACTCTTGTTACCCATTTTTCAGTATTAATACTTCGAAAACAAGTAGAAGATGCACTATGGGAGAGTAAGGAAAGATATCAAAATTTCATAAAGCAAAGTTTCGAAGGAATCTACAGGCAGGAGTTTAAAAAATTAATAAATACGACTCTATCGGTGGAAAAGCAAATAGATTTGATATATGATAATGCCTATATTGCTGAATGTAATCAGGCTATGGCATCTATGTATCATATGAGTTCACCTGAAGATTTAATTGGACTACGAATGGTGGATCTTCATGGGGGAAAAAACAATCCGGTCAACCGAGCTGCAGTAAAAAAATTTGTTGAATCCAATTACAAAATTATTGATGAAGAAACTGTAGAAATCACCTCTGATGGAAATATTGTGTATTTCTCCAACAACACCATTGGTATTGTTGAAAACGGATTTTTGATTAGGATGTGGGGAACTCAATTGGACATTACTGAACGTAAGAAAGCAGAGAAACAAATTAAAAAAGATTTGGAAGAGAAAGACATTTTACTAAAAGAGATTCACCATCGGGTGAAAAACAACCTACAGGTTATACGCAGCCTGATTCATATGCAGTTAACCAAAGAAAAGAATCCAGCATTCCAGAACAGTGCTACTGAACTGTCAAACCGGATTCTTTCTATGGCAATGATCCATGAATACCTGTACAGTTCAGAGAATATTGCTGTAGTTAATCTTAAAACCTACATTGAGTCCTTTCTAAACAAAATCCTTCAAAGTTATGTACATAGCAATATAACTATAGTAAAGCAGTTAGAGGATATACATCTGTCTCTTGATCAGTCAGTACCTATAGGTTTATTGATAAATGAGTTGATAACCAATGCGGTGAAACACGCCTTTCCTAAATATCGAAAAGGTAAAATAATCATCACTTTATCCAGAAAACAAAATTTATGTGAGCTAAAAGTAAAGGACAATGGGATTGGTATTCCAACTGATATTAATTTCCGGGATCCATCAACCCTGGGATTAAAGCTGGTAAACATTCTGGCTAATCAATTAGAAGGAACAGTACAAATGTATCGACAGAAAGGAACCTTGATAAAATTAACCATTCCGATTGTTGATACAACTTAAGCATAATATGAAAATTTTATAATTATCAGTTAATTATATATTTTTATTAATTCCTTACTTTGGATTTGTTTCATTAAAAACATGAAAAATAAAATCGATTACAGTTTTTGTATCTAAGAATTTCTAAAATTAATTTTTTTATTTACATTAGAAAATTTGGGTAGAAATCTTTACATTAATATATTAATATCAGATTATTTCTACTGCTTTTTCAACCTTCAGTATTATTAATAAAAAAGTAAAAATTATCTATTTAATGATAAAAAAGTATCTTTTTTTTCAGTTTTTACAAATAATGCCAAAAAAGTAGTTTTTTATATTCTTTAAAAACAAATATTTGCATTATAACACATAAATGGTAAAACTGGCAAAGTATTTGCAAAAATGTTATAAATAGTTGTATGTTAATTTATTATAAGGGATTATCATGGCTAAAGCTTCAATTCTTGTAGTGGAAGATGATAAAATTGTAGGTGAGGATATTCGTGTTACACTTCAACAATCAGGTTATTATGTTATTGACGTAGTAGATTGTGGTGATAAGGCATTGTCAATAATATCAGATAATTCAGCAACAAATTTGGTATTAATGGATATACAATTAAATGGAAATGTTAATGGCATTAAAACAGCTGAAATAATAAATCAAAAATATGATTTACCAGTAGTTTTTTTAACTTCTTATACTGATGAAAAAATAATTCAGAAAGCAAAACTCAGCCAACCTTATGGATATATTATCAAGCCATTTGATGAAAAAAAATTAAAAAGTACAATTGAGCTTACTCTCTATAGGCATCAAATGGAAAATAAATTGAAAAAAAATGAGAGATGGTTATCTACAATTTTTAACTGTATAGGTGATGGTGTTATCGTTACTGATAATAAAGATAGAATTAAATTCATTAATAGTATTGCAGCAAAATTTTCTGAATGCGATCAAGAAGAAGCTATTGATAAACATTGGCAGGAAGTCTATAAGCTTGAGGATAATAGAGTAAAGCAATTGCATAAAATTATGGACTATGAAAAGTTATTTAAAATAAGAAAGGATGCTTATTTAACTACAAAAAATTCATACCATATACCAATAAGTAATAGTATTGCACCCATAAAAGATGAAAAAGGAAATTATTTAGGAAAAATTTTTGTTTTTCATGATATTAGTAATCGTAAAATGTCTGAAAAAGCTTTAAAAGAGAGTGAAGAACGATATCGTTCTTTATTTGAAGATTCTGTTGATGCAATTTTTATAGCAACAACAAAAGGGAGATTCCTTATTGCTAATCAGTCTGCTATTGCTTTATTTAAATATTCTCAAAAAGAATTATTAAAAATAAGCATTAAAGATTTATTCATAATAACTGAGGGATGGAAAAAATTCAGAGAAAATATTGAAAAACATGGATCTATTAAAAATTATGAGGTAAAGTTAAAAAATAAACATGGTGAAGAGTTAGAC
>CAYUAG010000096.1:14116-14683 GCA_964442615.1 uncultured bacterium | reverse complement strand
CTTTATGGTTGCAAAATACTATGCTGTTAGTAATAATATCGAATTTTATAAAAAATGGGATAATGGTACACCAATATTTATTACACAAGAGATAATAAATAAATTAAAAAAACCGGATGGTAAATTTTTTAAAAAAATATGGAAATTACTTTGCTCTTACACACATGCTACTATTTATTCCCAACAAATTGAAATTAAGTATGAAGGTAATTCAAAAGAAATGATGAAAGAAATATATTTTAATTATCATTTATTAAGTGTTTTACTTGAGTGCAATTATCACCTTTTAAATTCACATTTTTTAAATAGAAGAATGAAGTATTATATAAATAGATATGGTTTAAGCGATGAAATAAAATCACTTAGAAGTGAATTTAAATCAATAATTAAAATTATAAAGAAAAACTATTCAACTGAATTGAAGAGTTTTTTATATAATTATAAATTAAAATGGCATTTTAAGTAAATTTTTTGCTGATAGACGCGCCAGCAACGTTTCGTTCTTTTATTTCAATTTGGCTTTTTTCCCGCTCCGCAGGGGCTCCAGCCCCTGCGGAGCATTAAAGG
>CAYUAG010000096.1:0-14106 GCA_964442615.1 uncultured bacterium | reverse complement strand
GTGTACATCCATGCCTAAACTATATTATACATCATTCATTGTTTTCTGTTCGTCTAATTCGTTTTGTTCGTTGCTAATTTGTTCCCTTCATGTCCTTCGTGATCTTCGTAGTTCCTCCCTCACCAATCAAGCAGCCGTCTTTCCCCTTCCAGTTTCTGAATATCAGACACTTCCTGAGAAACTTCAATCACACCTTTATAAGTTCCCTTTTCATCATATACCGGAAAGTAACGAATATAAATAAATTTGTCTTCCAGGTGTATCCAGAATTCAGCCACATCCTTTTTCTTGTCCTTGAAATTTTTCACAATATCATTTACAATATGCACACTCTGGGGGGGATGACAATTCTGTACAACTCTTCCAATGATAGCCGGACTCCGGGGAAAAATCCTATCTTTGGTGTCTGAATAATAGCACACTGTATCATTCTCATCAACAAAAGTAATATCAATGGGTAAATTCTTAAGTAATAAATCAATTTGCTGGGCTGTGAGTTGTCCCTGTGAAAGTTTAATTTTATCTTCATCTTTTTGTGACATTGTGGTCTCCTTTTCAATACTGTTATCATCTTTTTTATGGGTTTTAGCCAGTTGAGCTTCCCATAAGTTTGATGGCTTCACCCATGCATACCCTATTTCTGATCTACCCTGTTTGATTTCTGTCCATTATTTTACATTTAACTTCTTGGTTTCGAGCAATTGTTACAAAATCTTTTTTTTAATTTTTTAATGGGAACACCTTCATGCAACTTTCTTATAATTTTTTTTAATACTTGTTGTTTTTCTTCTTTACTATTAAACATAAACTCACTCATACATATGATTCTTTACTGTATTATCTTTAAAACAATTTATATATTGATTTATAAGGAAAATTTCTTTTAAAGTCAAGTTTTTTGTAAAGTTCACAAACTCTTGTTTTAAAACATCATTGCCAAAGAAGCTCTGTTTATCTCTATGTCCTCTACTCCCTCTGGATTGAACATTCTTACCCTGCCCAAAATTTTTCTTTATTAACACAGAGATCGCTAAGATTTGCAGAGTTTATAATTTGAAATATAAATAAATCCCACATTACATATATTAAATTCCATACAAAACTCAAAATCAAAATACTAATAAAAAATAACTGCATCTGATTTCTATTTGTTTGTTATTTTTGTACTTTAGTCATTGTAATTTGTTTGCTATTTGTGGTTTGGAATTTATAATTTCTCACATCCCTATCCCTATTGCACAAACTCCTGTTTGAAACCACTAATACTAAAAAAATTATTGTGTCTCCAAGTCCTCTATATTAAAAAATTTCTTTTTAAATAAGTATATCTTTAATAGGGTGAAAATACACTTATGGATCTAAGGGGTATATAAAGAATATGTAGTAAACTGTGGATCACTGGTGAGGTCTACTCCCAGTTTTCTTAATCCTGCTTCATCTCCAGGTGTAGGAATATGAGTCATATGTACTTTACATCCCTTAAGTTGTTTTAATTTTTTAACTGCAACCTTTGCAGTTGGATTGGTGGTAGCACATATACTCAAAGCAATGAGTGTTTCCTCAAGATTCAAACTAATATTTTCTGTGTTCAAAGAATCTTTTTTTAGATTCCCGATTGATTCTATTATATTAGAAGATAAAAGATCAATCTTATCAGGAACTTCTCCTAAATATTTTACTGCATTTAAAATTAAACTTGAGGTTGCATGTAATAAAGGAGAATTTTTACCGATAATAATAGTACCATCAGCCAGTTCTATAGCTGCCCCACAAAAAATACCTTTATTTCCTTTTCCAGCTTTCCTCCCATCCTGAGCAGCATACCTAGCTGGCTCTACTACCAATCTATCTTCTGGTTTCAGATTCAGTTCACCTAACAACAATTCCGACCTTTCTATGTTCTCTTTATCAACTAATCCCATAATATACTCACATTTATACCTAAAACTTCTGCGAACTACTTCTTGTTCGGCTGCTTGACGAACAATATCTTCATTTACAATACCAAATTTAGCTCGATTCACCCCCATATCGGTCGGAGATTTATACATTGAATCTTTTCCTGTAATTTTTTCCAATATTCGTTTAAGCACAGGAAAAACTTCAATATCTCTATTATAATTCACTGCAGTTTTTCCATAAGCTTCCAAATGAAATGGATCAATCTGATTGTAATCAAGAATGTCTGCAGTAGCAGCTTCATAAGCAATATTAACTGGATGCTTTAAAGGTAGATTCCATATTGGGAAAGTTTCAAATTTTGCATATCCAGCTTTGATTCCTCTTTTATAATCATGGTAGAGCTGCGATAAACAAGTGGCTAACTTTCCACTCCCAGGACCTGGACCGGTTACAACAACTAGTGGCTTGTTAGTTTCAATGTACTCATTGGCTCCATACCCTTCATCACTTACAATCAAATCAATATTGGTAGGATATCCTTTAGTGAAATGATGAGTATAAATCCGTATGTTACGACGTTCTAAACGGTTTTTAAATAACTTGGCTGCAGGTTGCTCCTCATATCGAGTGATTACCACTCCACAGATTTCAAGTCCCCACTTTTTTAAATCATCAATCAATTTCAGAGCATCAACATCATAGGTAATACCAAAATCTGCCCTAACCTTTTTTCTTTCAATATCACCAGCATAAATACATAAAATAATATCTGCTTTGTCTTTTAACTTCTGGAGAAGTTGTATCTTTACATTGGAATTGAATCCAGGAAGGACTCTGGTAGCATGATAGTCATAAAGTAGTTTCCCCCCAAATTCAAGATAAAGTTTGTTATTAAACATCTCAACTTTTTCTAAAATAGCTTTAGTTTGTTCCCCCAGATACTTTTCATTATCAAAACCAACTGATTTCAACTTATCACCTTTCCTGAATAATTATTTTTAGAAAAATTTTGGTTGTAATATACAAAAAATCCAATACAGTAACAAGTAATGATATTCTAAAATAAGGTAAAATTAACAATCCCGTCGAAAACAGCAGGGCATCCATCATCCTCCTTACTTTTCTCTGCGATGAATACAACGAATGCAAAACAATGAAGCAATCTACTTAATTGGGGATTTTGCTTTATCGCTTTATTTTTCGCAAAGACATCTATCTCTTCGCTAGTGTGGAGTAGTCCAAACTGAGGTGATTAAAGTTTTTAGCTTACTAGTTTCCTGAAAAAAGGTCATCGTATTTTCCCATACAAATACAAAAAAATTGAGGATTACACGATGACCCTACTAATTTTATAGGAATTTTATACTAACTAGATAACTACAATCAGTATATTACCAAGACTTCTTTCTCTCTGCGATTCTGGTTCAGATTCCTAATCCAACACCACCATCTTCTTAACTGTGCTAAAATTTTTCATACTAATCCTGTACATGTAAATACCAGAAGCCATTCCGGAAGCATCAAAACTAACTTGATACTGTCCAGGCTGATAATGATTATCAACAAGGATTGTGATTTCTTTCCCCAGTAGATTGTAAATTATCAAGCTAACCCGGCCTGCTTCTTTGACTTTAAATTGAATTGAAGTTACAGGATTGAAGGGATTAGGTTGATTCTGTAAAAGCTCACATTTTTCAGGAACAGTAGATGGTAGGTTTTCCTGGCTTACTCCTGTCTCATCTGCAACCACGTAAGCCTTAATACAAAGATCAAATTCACGACTGCTATTATTTTCATACCAGGTACCATTCTTACCAGTATCACTTATCCAGCATTTTCCCAATTCAAAATCCGGATCAGCATACACCAATTCTCCAAAAGTTGAATATGATTCTGTGGGAATAGGATATGCATCACCAAGGGCATAATATCTGGTCTTTATGTAAATATCATTATTTGTTGTAATATGAATTGGAGTAGGAAGATCAAAGGTATAGTATCCTGGATAATCACACACTTGTTCTCCTATGGAACCCAATAATCCTGATACTGCATTTCCATCAAAAGTATCGAACACCCAAAAACTAACAGTAGTACCCGAGGTTTTAATCCAGGTACCCAATTTAGTTATAGTATTATTCGAAGGAATGGTAAAATTTATCAATCCATAATCAATACCGTTTTGATTACCCCATCCCCAACCCCAACCCGCAGTATTCCCCAGAGTATCATAATAACAAATATTAACATTTTCATTATAATTTAAACGATTCGGCCAGTAAGTTGGCGTTTCCACTCCATTAGAATCATAATAAGAAATATAAAAGTATCCATTATCACCAAAATATGTACTCCAGCTATTTTTTACAATCCAAGCACCGGTTCCCCCGGCTGTCACTTTATTATCATCCCATCCTGCAAGTAAAACACAATGATTGGTTGCCATAGTATCAGGACCATTATAAAAATAGGTGTAAGTTGTCTCATCATAGTAACTTGTATCTTGATAATAACAAACATAAAGGGCGCCATAATCATACAAGAACTGTTTAATAACATTACGATCATCAGCTATCAATCTCATATCTGGTATATAGGCAATTGGAGTTAATCCAGTATGATAACTACCATAACATCCTTCATAGGGATCATCGGATTCGGATATGGGACCATCTCCGCGAATCATATAGGCAGTTGCCATAGATGAGTTACCACCATCATTAGGTCCATACTCAAAACCACATCCATAAACCACATTATTTTCAGAAAGATTCCATGAGCCCAATCCCAACTTTAACCAGCGTGATTCAATGGAACCCAGGGAGGCAAAAGACCAACATGTCCCGCAATTACCCTGGTTTTTCACAGATGTAACCAGATTTTCATCCCGAAGATCATACACTGAAGGTAAGGATCCAGTGCTTTTAAAATCAGCAGGAACCTCTGCTTTATAGACAACTGTATGAGGAATATACCCTAAATTATGATCCTGAGTTGTTGTTTTTTTAATTAATCCTCTGCTATACGCTTTAGCATATCGTATAAATTCAGGATTTAGTGGTTCCTGTTTTGGTTCTATTGATTGTGCCTCTAGAAGTGTGACCCCAAACAAAAAATTCATAAAAATAATAGCTTTTTTCATGATTACCTCCTTTGTTTAAATATTGAAATCTCAAAACTCCTGAATATCTCATAAAAAAAGTAATACATCAGACGTCTAATCCATTCCCTTTAATCTTTTTTAAGATCTTAGTGTTTTGTGTAGATTTTGGGTGTTACCTTAATGGTAATCAGCCTGAATATCGGGCTTCCTTATATTTCATAAAACTAATTATTATCTAACCTTGACCATAATAACAAAATTCTTAATTGGGGGCATACCTTTTTCAAAGGGCCGATTATATATAAGCTTCACCTGTGAGCCACCTTTTTTTACAGCTACAAAATGGAAAATAGATTTCCCACCCGAGCCTACAGTATGTTTTGGCACTTTATCAGGAATATAACTTTTATCGATATTGTTCAATACAGTAGTATCAAGGGACACCATTTTCCATTGATACCCAGTAGAAGGATTTGATCTGAGTACAATTTCAAGAGTATCTTCTAGGGAAAGGCTGCAGGTGCTGCCAGAATCTTTTTCATACTTTACTATTATTTTAGGAGAACAAGCAAAAATACAAAATAATATGATTACACTACTAATCAAAATTGATCGAGTCATATGATGCTTCTCTCGGTTTAAAATTAAAACTTTCATATTATTCTTTACCTTTTCTGGTTTTAATGTGAGTATAGGTATCAGGAAGGCTTTTCCCGATCCTGGGGATTATATCCAATGCTGGTGGAGGAGAAACCAGCATGGGAATCAAAAAAGAACATCTCCGCTCCGCAAAATTTCAACATTTTCTTTTTATCCATGTGGTTCAGCCACCCGCCTGTATTGTATATCAGGATTGAATGTGCAGGTGAATCCTCAGATTGAGGAATAGTAAGTTCAAGCGGATCATCCCAGGGAATGGGCTGATGAGTATGACCAAAAATTACTTTTGTTGGTGCGGGAATATCTATCCCATATTTATTTTTTAATTCATTTATTTCATATATGGTTGATTTATAATATTGAATAAAACGCTCTTTTACTTTAGGATCACTTAAAAATTTCTCCCGATACCGAGTTGATTCTATATGTTTTAGCTTTTTTAGGAGTTCTTTTTGAATATACTTACACGCACAATTCAATAAAAATCCTTTAATACCACAGTTCTTCTTCTTAATTTCTTTTCTGATTCTGGTAAGATAAGTATCCATTCTGGTGACATTATGCTCTTTGAGCTCATGCTCTAGGTCCCGAATCACTTTTGTTAAAGGACCTGCCTGACCTACTGAAGAACAACCTAACTGGCTGGTGGGTAAATTAATTCCTACGGTTTCTATCAAGTTCAGGAGAGACTGATTCTTGATATCAAGATCACCGTTAAGAATCTTTAATCCCCATTTACCCAAAAAAGACCAGTAAAAATCCAGATATTGCCCGTGAGTGACTATGACAGTTTC
This sequence comes from uncultured bacterium, assembly GCA_964442615.1. Classification (GTDB taxonomy): domain Bacteria; phylum Zhuqueibacterota; class QNDG01; order QNDG01; family CAYUAG01; genus CAYUAG01. The sequence continues at coordinate 7,647 of CAYUAG010000096.1, read as the reverse complement.
ATCCTCATTAATTAAATATAAATTGGGAAATCCAAAATCAAATACAATATTGGGAATAGTGAGTTGATCTAAAAAAAGACCGCCATATTTGGGTTTATTCTTTTCATCTCTGGCTTTAACATTATGTAAGGTTAAACCATACAGGGGTGATTTTTTTCTGTTATCAAGAATAACCGGTACTGACATTTTCAATGGATTTGGCGATTTATTATTCTGGATTCTATTTATAATGTTCACCTGATACTCTACAGTGTGCCACATATCAAAATCATGGTTACCCGGCACATAAATAATCTGACCATATTTATCACCAACCTTTTGCAGCAGATTATCATCAATCAGCTGTTGAAAGAAAAACCTTCCAATCTCATAAGCTATACTATAATGGGCTATAGAAAAATCTAAAATATCTCCCATAAGCACCAGATAGTTTAAAGGTTTGCCCTTAAAAGTATTTTTAATGGTGTTTTTAAATTCCTCATAACGACTTCCTAAATATAATTGATGATCTTCGGGATCCTTAAATGCCATTACTGACATAGGATCTCCAAAATGAATATCAGAAATCATAGCAACACGCATGGTACACCCCCTGTTAAATAATTAATGGTTCAATTTTTTTTAGATCTTACTAATAAATTCCGAATCATTCCCAACACCCAATGACCTATTAAATCTCAAATCACAAGCATCAAATTTCAAATAATATCCAAATTCAAAAATCCAATATACAAACAGTTTCAATTGACTTGATTTCATCCACTATTTTGACTTTTCAACTATTATTGAAAATATCTTCTTTAACTCATGTGCTTCTTGCATAAGGTGTACAATTTCTTTATCATTTTTTATTGCATTTGTTTCAAAAATCAATCTAAGCCAGTAACTACTTTCTTTTGACTCATTCCGACTTATTTTAATTCTCATAACAAAATCTTTTTTACTTAATACTTCATTTGCCTCCCAATAATTTGCTCCTCTAGAGCCAGATGATCTAAGAAGTTGTTTACTGTCTTCTAAATTTGCCATTGTATTTGCTAATGTCTTTACAAAAATCCGAGCTGCTTTTGTAAATTGAAAAGTTCGTTCTTCAAGGTCATAAATTGATTTGTTATTTTGAATTTTAGTCATTGTCATTTATTTGGTATTTGTTATTTGCAATTTGTTATTTTGTAAATATGTACCCACCGAATCAATCTTATACCATTTATAAGTAATCGTGATTAGAGATACTTCAGATACTGGGAAAAATTCACCTCTATCCATTCATCTCCATAATATCCAAAATGAGATCTCATTTTCTTTTCAGTTAATTCAAATAAAGAAACACTTCCTTTAATTTCAATGGTTCGAGGATCTTTCTTTAATGCTGGATTATAGAACTCTTTGCATATTTTACAAAATCTATGGCCATTGGTTGGGCGCAGAAAATCGATAATATCTTGCGCATCCTCCTCATTTATTTTTCCCCTTTCTTTTATATAACAATGTATTATCCAGTTCATCTCATCATATCTCCATTGGAATTCATCCAGCTCTTCATGCTCTAAAATGGTAATCCAATCCGTCATCCCCGTCATCCTCATCTCAGGGGTAATATAGTGATTACCAGCAATGAGAATATTTTTACTCGTTTCTCGCTGGGGTGCAAAATAAAAGGGACCAGGACAATTCCGCTTTCTCCAGGTCTTATCAATAAAACCATATTGGGAAAAATAGTCTTCTCGAAAAGGGACTTTACGAAAAATAATCTTACAAATTTTATTTAAAAACTGCCAGATTATTTTAGGCAGTTTGAATATATCCTTTATCACACTTCCAAAACAATCAATCAAAAACGATATAAAATTCATACCCAGGGTAAATATCTTTAAACGAATATTTTTATGATATGCCTTCCATAATTTTTCATTAAAATCTTCAATAAACTCATCTGGATAAAAATAATCATCCCATCGTACCATCATACCTTTCTGAGGTCCCTTGATCTTATACTTTTTTTGAATCTCGCTGAAAAACTCTTTATCTGGGAGATATTTTGAATATTCTTTTGGTATATCTTTGAAATAATTAAAAGGTGCATCACCAGTATTTGCTCCTGCCTCGATAATACAGGCTCTTTTCTGCTTCCCATCCGCAACCGGATAAAGCCACGTTACTCCTCGTTGAGCATTCCTGACTGTATCAACCACCTGGTAAATATCCTGGGAAACGTGGGTGGCATATCGAACCAGCAGAAGAGAATTTAATCCTGGACGCTCAGGATTGCAAAGAGAACCAGGGAGCATATCTACTCCCATGGCTACTCCTTCCCGGTTCAAGGCCGCAATACTGCCTACAAATCCCGGAGCAGTCTGACTAAGAAGAGGAAGCCATTCTTTTATCTTATTCATATGATCCCTAGTTATGCAATCAATTGGATTATAGATAATAAGACAGGCAACATCCTGAAATACACCTGCAGTAGGAAACATAAAATCTCTTCCAAAAAAATGTTTATCACCTTCAACAATATCACCGGTTAAGGATATTGTATTACACATTATGGGAACTTTTAAAATTTCAGGGGGTACTTTTTTCTTTTTTTGTTGGAAAATTTCTCCAGTATAAATATGAGAGACCAGATAATCAATACCAAAATTAAGAAATTTCAAGGCTTTCAATTCAACCTCAGTATCAGGATTAACCACCTGACATCCATTTACAATTCCCTCTAGTTCCATGATCAGTTCATCTGGAATATCCTTTTCCATTTTTTCCGCTGCTTCACCCAAGAGTTCAACCAAAATTTCTTGAATATGCTGAATGATCTTGGAGTCTGGATCAAAAGTAATATCAAAAAAATCAGGGATGACATTTTCTACATAGGTATCAGCCATAACAGAAACTTCCGGTTCCGCCATGAGTCCAAGGAGAAATCCCATCTCATGGGGTTTCCCTTCCAGATAATATACTTTTTTATAGGTTTCCTCGTCTTTAAATACTTTCTCCTGTTTAGGTACTGCCCGTCCCACAACAGCCAGGGGATTTTCGGCCGAAATCCCTATTCTTCCCTGATATTCAAGAAATCCCTCTTTTTTTACATATCCAGTTTTTTTTACCGAAGGAATGGTATTCAGATCTTTAACTTTGAAACCATCCCTTTCAAAGGCTTTTTTTAAATTATTAAATCTATCAATTTGAGTCATTACTTCTCCACTAATGTTATATCATATCAAATCATTACACTAATCAAGACTTCTCTGATAAATCATATAATGTTTCAGTTGATTCATAAATTTGATAATCCTGATTTTATAAAAAAAGGATAGATATTCTATACATTAATACTATCCTACCCTTTAGCCCCCAGACTTTTACTTTTTACTAAACTAGGAACAATCTTCTCTGCCGAACGGCCGATTACATACCCACCCAGTCCAATCTGGAATAAGGTCCAAGCTTTGGGAGAAAGATGGACTTTTAACAGACCAAAACTATCCAATACAACTAAAATTAAAAATGTCAACATGGTAATAGGTCTCCAATTTCGCTGCATCCAAGACTTTCCGGTTGCCTCTGCTCTTATAATTGAAGACTGTGCCTCTATAAGCTTTGACTCATAGTCTAAAATTTTTGTCTGTAGTTGATGTTCGATCTCAAAAAATTCATTTTTCAATTTCAGTTTTTCTTCTTTGCTTGTACTGATATCATCAATAAGCTCGGCAGCAGGTTTAAAAATATTACTAATAAAACTTAAAATTCCCATTATGCTTCCTCCTTAAATTTATTTTATGCAGTTAATTTTTGAAATGCCTCATAGTGAGACTGGATCCATTCTCCATATTTATACTTCTGACCCGACCCATTATAATATTCAGCAAATTGCACAAAATCCTTTTTTTGTAAAGCCTTGATCATGGAATCATTGAAAAAATCAAACATGCCCCTAATCTGATACTGAATATCCTCTTTAAACATTTTAAACATGTCCTGTACTGTATTATAGCCGATTTTTTTATGATTAAATCCCATGATCTGAGGTGCACCCATACTAATTGAAAAAAGAGCTGCAGTTTCATCCCAGGAGCGGGCATAGTCTAATACCTGCCATTCTTTTGTCTGAATCCCATGGAAAGATTGCCACTCTTCTGCTACATTTTCTCTCCATAGATGACCTAACCAAACCTTGAGTCTGCCGTTATCTTTTTCTCCATACTGGAAATGTTCATGAAATGTTTCAGCATGCTTTTTACCCCAGTACTTCCAAAACAGATGATTTTCAAAACGGATGATCATCCGGTTTTGGTTTGTAGACTCAAATCCTTTTCCCGAACTTTCCACTCCTAATACTGCAACTGTTATGGCGGGATCCAGGTTAAAAGAGCCGCTTAATAACTCTAAAAGTCCACCGTATTTATTCCAGATCCGGGAAACCTTTTTTTCAATTTTAGTGCCAGACACCCGAAGTTTATTCTCAGGAGTAAGATCTCCTTCTTCAATCTCTTTTTTCTGTTTATCATTCGGGGAGATGGTCAATGGTCCTTCATATTGAATCTCTCTGGTAATCTCAATATAATCCTTGTGAATAAAAGCAGTAGATTCATTAAACCTGATCTCATACCAGCTGCCGACCTGGGATAAAATATTTACTTCTGTATCATACCTTAAACTACCAAGAATTTCACCCGACAGGGCGGGTGCTCTGCGAACATTGAGCACTTGGGTATTAACAAGGCCGTGTTTGGGAGATCCTGTTTCCATTAGTTCAACATAATCTCTGTGTACAAATGCACTCTGATCATTAAATCCAATCTCTAACCAATCTTCTTGCTCTGCAAGGATGTCAATAACAGTACCTTTAACAAGGGAACCGATTCCTTGACTGTGGATATCTGGCTGGCTACGGACATTGAGTCTGGTTGAGATAATCCTGCCCTTAGTTATTATTTCGCTTTCAACTCTTCTCACATAGTCACTGTGCACAAAGCCTATACTTCCCTCAAATTTAACTTCGAACCAGTTGTCTCTATGTCCAAGAATAGAAAGAATTGTATTTTCAGTCAATTGACCAATAATATTCCCTTGTAAACTTGGCCGACTGCGGACATTCAACCTGTTCGCCATTACTTTACCTCTCATAAAAATTCTCTCCTTTACCTATCACTTATATTAACTTTTTATAAATGATATTCTAGGTAAACACATGTACATGCCTATGATTTAACAAATCTATTGTTCTCACCACATACAATGACATATTATTTCTGCCTTGAAAAATATGATGGTTTTATTTTCTTTTCCTAAGCATCTGAATCCTGGTGAATTGTGAATCAACCACCTTTTACAGGGTATTCCCCTTGCTAAAACTGATTATCTAAACAGGAACATTCAATATCTTGAACCTAATCATATCTTGGAAACGTCCAATGTGTAAATGTAACCTTGAAAGTGAAAATCTCTAAAATAATATCTTTAATAATATAATTAATAATCTCATTTTTCAAAACAATTTTTAAAAACATCCTAAACTATATTACTTACTTATAAAAAAATTAAAAACCATTCTTATAGGGATTAACGAGTGCATGAAACAATATGATATCCAACCACACTAGTTTTACCTTATGCCTTTTCAATTCTGGAATTAATATAATACTAGACTTTGAAAATGCACAACTACGATCAGATTTCTTCCTTTTCTGCTTCTCTTAGAGAAATCTCAAATTAGGTGGTAGCGGTGATTACCACTGCATTCAATGTAACAGTTGCAAAGAATTTTTCCCATACCAAAAGTCTGTATGCTCCCAAAGCCAAGGATTGGACTACAACATGATTGGTGGAGAAGAATAACCTGGTTATAAAGAAAGGGAATGGTTTTTAAGCCTTATACATCCAGAGTGATACTTATGGGACAGTGATCCGAACCCAATACAGTTTTAAGAATTTTAGCTTCAGTCACAGCAGAGGCAAAGCTGTTGTTAATGCAAAGATAATCAATTCTCCATCCAATATCCTTTTCCCGGGCCTTAAAACGGTAGGACCACCAGGTGTAGTGACCTGGTTGGTCAGGATGAAATTTGCGAAAGGTATCAGTATACCCAGCAGAGAGAAAGGTGCTCATCCAGTCCCGTTCTTCAGGTAAATAACCGGCATTCTTTTCATTTGCTTTTGGATTTTTCAGATCAATGGCAGTATGGGCAATGTTATAATCTCCACAGAGCACAATATTCTTTCCCGCTGAAATCAGTTTGTTGCATACCTGAAGAATGGTACTGCAGAAAGACAGTTTATAATCGAGCCGCGCTCCTTGTTCCTGACTGTTGGGAAAATAACAATTAATAAGAAAGAAATTGGGATAATGGGCAATGAGGGTCCGACCTTCAACATCAAATTTATTCACACCCAGAGGTTCTACTGCCAGGGGCTCTTCTTTGCTGTATAAAGCAACGCCACTGTAGCCTTTACGTTTTGCAGAATACCAGTAACTTTTATAACCATCAATATTTTTTAGATCTTCATCCAGTTGTTCCGGTTGTGCTTTGATTTCTTGAATAGCCAAAATATCCATATTAGTTTTTTTTACCCAATTAAGAAATCCTTTTCTAGCACAAGCTCGGATACCGTTTACATTCCAAGAATATATTTTTATCATGAAATTACCTTTCCTTAAAAGATATACTCATTCCTAATATATTAAATAAATTAATTATCCTGAATAAAAAAATCAAATTAATATCAATTTTCCCTTTTTAATTCTATTGAAAGCTTTTCTTCTCCCCAATATGTAACTGGAGGTGAAAATGAAATCACAAAAATACACTTCAGCTGATAAATACTTATCATATTCACATTAATAATATTAATAAAAACTGACCCACTGGTGTGGGAAAATGTTTTGTTTAAATCCTAGGTGAAGAATATATTTAAAATGCTCATACTGTCCTAACAGAAAAGCTAAATCATACCATGATGAAAACCATCTGAAGTCCTCTTTCAATAAACAGCACACAAAGTCAAGTTAGCGTCTAATCGCGAATTGAGATTGTAAAAACTGTCCATATTATTCTAGGTTAGACATGTCAGGCCTCAGATCCTGAAGTTGAAATACCTTATCTATATGATTTGCGATTCAGAACTTAATTAGAGTTTGTCACAGGAATAACACAATGGGCATTTTAAAACTTTTTATTATATTCAACTAATATTTTATTTTTTAATAGGCCGTTTAATTTTTTGTGGTACGAATTCAGAAGATAATTTATCAACACATTGATCAATAATATTTCGAGCTATTTGTATTTTTAAAAATTCTGGATCTGCAGAGTGTATAGTTATTTCGTCATGAACACCTTTACAATTATTATTATATAATTCCCTACCCCCTTCAACTTCCAGAACTCGTATAGTAATTTCAAAACTTGAATCAAACTCTTTAGTATAAAAAGATTGGGCGTGAGGATCATCAAAACCATATACCGTGCCAATAATTAATGCATCAGCTGCTATAAATTCCCCTATTTCCTTAATTTTTTGAGGATCACTCAACCAAGTCATATTAAAATGAAGCTCATCAATAGCTTTCTGTATTTTATCTTCTTCAATAATTAAAAAATCAGATTTCTTTAATAAGTAATATTTTAATCTACTGGTTGCATAAGTTCCAGC
>CAYUAG010000095.1:0-14687 GCA_964442615.1 uncultured bacterium | reverse complement strand
ACGATTATACCAATTATAAACTTATTGAACGGAGCTTTAATGTTCCAATTTTTTCTTGTGATGATGCTGTAAAAATCCTTGTATCTGCTTCAGAAGAATTTAATTTAGTTGTGTATGAATATTTTCTTACTGATCGTGCTGGTCATAAACAGGATATGAAGAAAGCAGTGCAGGTGCTTTTGCAAATCGAAGAACTCATTATTAAACTGATAAATCTTTTGGATTTTACTAAAAAACTTTTGGTTGTATCTAGTGATCATGGTAATATTGAAGATATTTCAATTAAAACCCATACCCGTAATTATGTCGGTACTTACGTATGGGGTGATAGGTCTGAAAGTCTAATCCATGATGTTAAAGATTTAACCCATATATCAAAAATTATACTGAAATTTTTATCATGAAAAATCCCACACAACTACATAAGTTATTACGAAAACAGATGGAAAAAGCAATTTTGGAATACAGGATGATTGAAAAGGGAGATAAGGTGTTAATTGGAGTTTCGGGCGGAGTTGACAGTTTAGTGCTTATTAAACTTTTAGTTGAAAGAAAATGTTATATTGAACCGGATTTTAAAATTATTGCTGTCCATATTGATCTAGGTTTTGAAAAAACTACAAAGTATTGGAAAATTTTAGAAAATTTTTTTGAAAATATGGGTATTGAGTATCGGATCATACCCACTCAGATTAGTAAGCATGCTTTTGCTTCTGAAGCGACTAAGAATCCGTGTTTTATCTGTTCACATTATCGTAGAAAGAAAATATATGAAGCTGCCCATCAGGAAGGTTGTAATAAAATCGCCTATGGACATCATAAGGATGATATAATCGAAACCCTGCTTATGAATATTCTTTATAGCAGAAAAATTGAAGCTATGAATCCTGTACAGGAAGTATTTAAAGGTAAGATGTTTATTATCAGGCCCTTTACTTATATTTATGAAAGTTTGATAAAAAGATTCTCAGATGAAAATAGTTTACCAGCTATAAAATCCAGTTGTCCTTTGGATGGAAATACCCGGAGAGAAACAATAAAAGAAATAATTAAGAATTTAGAAAAAAAAGAAAAAAAAGCTAATATTAAAGAAAATATTTTTAAATCACTTCACCATGTAAATATTTCTTTCAAATAATAAATAAAAAACTCTGCAATAATCATACAAGGTATTCTATTCCTTGCATTGCTTTTCTGTTTAATTTTTTATAAATTTCAATTAATGTTTTTAGGTAATAGAGTATTTACATAAAAAAATAATTCGTTATTGGGAGGATCTATGAACAAAATAATAACTCAAAAATATGTATTTAACCTCTTATTGGTTTTATTTCTTGTCAATTTTTTTCTTATTAAAAATAGTTTTACTGAAGAAAAAAGTGATAAAGGTTGGACGCCGGAACTTCAGATGAAATACTATAGAATTTATGATACTACTATCTCACCTGATGGGAAATGGATTGCCTATGTTGTCAGAAAGCCGGTTATGGAAGGAGAAAAATCGGAATATCTCAGTCATATTTGGCTTGTATCTTCTGACGGCAAAAAGAATGTTCAATATACCTATGGAGATAAGTCTTGTACTAATCCGGCTTTTTCACCATCAGGTAAATATTTAACCTTTACCAGTTCCAGATCTGGGAAAAATCAGGTTTGGATTATGAGGGTTTCCGGTGGAGAAGCAAAGAAACTTACTAATGCTGAATCTGGTGTTGTCTCTTATAAATGGGCTCCTGATGGTAGTAGAATTGCATTTGTTATGTGTGATTCTCAAACAGAGGAGGAGAAAAAGAGAGAGAAGGAAAAAAGAGATGTGATCCTGGTTGATAAGAATTATAAGTACAATCATCTTTATATGGCTTTTATGAAAGAAGGAGAAATTGATACAGTACAGCGCTTAACCTCAGGAGAATTTCATATTAACAGCTTTGATTGGTCGCCTGATGGAAATACTATTGTCTTTTCTCATCAAGCTGATCCCCGGCTTAATACTCGTTTTATAGAAATGGATATTTCTACCGTGCCTGCAGACAGTGGAGCTGTTAATCCACTGGTAACTCATCCTGGAGTTGATTCCAATCCTCTCTATTCCCCGGATGGCAAATGGATAGCTTTTCTTTCTCAGGGAGGTAGAGCAGAACCTATTGGTTTACAAGATGTGTATATTATTTATTCCCAAGAAGGAGAGCCAGAAAAATTAGCTGAGACTTATGATAGAAATGCTTCAATTATCGATTGGTCAGATGATAGTAAGGTTATCTACTATTCTGAATTTATAAAAACTTCCAGGCAGGTATTTGGATTACCAAGAAATGGTAAAATGAGGTTTAAAGTTTCAAAAGATGAGGGTGTGTTAGGTTCAATATCTTTTAACTGTAAAAAGAGATTAATTGCATTTGCACATGAAAATTTAACCACTCCTGCGGAAGTCTTTATATCACCTCTTGATAATTTTAATATGAGAAAACTTACAGATATTCATAAAGATGTTCCTAAGCCACAAATGGGTAAAACTGAATTAATACAATGGGAATCACAAGATGGAATAGAGATAGAAGGCTTGCTTACCTATCCTGTTGGGTATAAAAAAGGAGAAGCTTGTCCATTAATACTTCAAATTCATGGGGGGCCAGCTGGTGTATTTTTACGCAATTTTACCGGAAATTCGGGAATTTACTTGGTACAGTATTTTGCTCAGAACGGATATGCTGTCCTCCGACCAAATCCACGGGGGAGTACAGGCTACGGTAAAGAATTCAGGTATGCAAATTTTCAGGATTGGGGTTACGGTGATTATGAGGATCTCATGACAGGGGTGGATAAAGTGATTGAGATGGGAGTTGGCCATCCTGACAGCTTATGTGTAATGGGATGGAGCTATGGGGGATATATGACCTCCTGGATTGTTACTCAAACATCCAGGTTCAAAGCTGCAAGTATGGGAGCAGGGCTACCGAACTTAATCAGTATGGTTACCACCACAGATATTCAAGATTATCTGGTTGCCCATATGGGAGGAGAGTTCTGGAATAATTATAAAGAATATGAAAGGCATTCTGCAATATATTATATTAAAAATGTAACCACGCCCACTCAGATTATCCATGGGCAAAAGGATTTCAGAGTACCGTTTACCCAGGGACAAGAGTTTTATAGGGCTTTAAATCGGCTGGGAGTGGAAACTGAAATGATCGTATACCCCAGAACTCCGCATGGACCAAGAGAGCCGAAATTTTTGATGGATGTTTCTCCCAGAATCTTGGAGTGGTTTGAAAAGAATCTGAAACCGGAGAAATTAGAAAATTAATATGAATAAAGAATATGGTTCCTCAGTTAAGATTAACGAGAAGAGAGTTAAAAAAAACAGGAAATTTGACACTTTTAGAGTGGCTATAGTTGGAGTGAGTCATGGAATTCATGATACTTATACTGCTTTTATTGCACCTCTTTTACCAGTGTTTATTCAGAATCTTCTCTTAACCAAAGCTGAAGCTGGTCTCTTAACAGTTTTTGTACGGGCACCTTCAGTAATTCAACCCTTTATTGGACATTTAGCAGATCGCTATCACCTACATCATTTAGTAATTTTTACTCCTGCTGTAGGAGCAATTCTGATGAGTATTGCAGGAGTAATACCTTCATACTCTCTTTTAATGATAGTACTCATTATTGCAGGAGTGAATTCTGCCGCACTTCATGCTGTGGGACCAGTAATAACAGGAAGACTTTCAGGCAAATCACTGGGCAGAGGGATGAGTATATGGATGGTGGGAGGGGAACTGGGACGTACTATTGGTCCTATTGTTATTGTTACTGCCCTGGCAAAATTAACTATCAAGGGAGTACCCTGGTTAATGATTGGAGGAATTGCAGCCACTGTTTTTCTTTTTGTCAAACTAAAAGATGTTCATATTTATCATCATAAAACTCATGAACCACTCCCTTGGAAAAAAGCATTAACTAAGATGAAACCTTTAATTTTTCCTCTCGCCATGCTGGTTATAGGACGTGGTTTTGTGATAGCTTCCCTTACAACCTATTTGCCAACTTTTCTTACTGAACAGGGAAACAGTTTATGGTTAGCAGGAGTTTCATTAACCATACTCCAGGGAGCAGGGGTTATTGGGACATTTGTAAGTGGTTCATTAAGTGATAGATTTGGAAGAAGAGTTTTACTTTTCATAACATTTGTTAGCGCACCATTGTTTTTTTTAATTTTTATTGGATCACAAGGATGGGTAAGATATCTTTTGTTGCCAGTTCTGGGTTTCATTACCATTTCCGTAACACCGGTTATTATGGCTATGGTTCAGGAAAATTATCCTGAAAACAGAGCTTTTGCAAATGGGGTATACATGTTTTTGAATTTCGTGCTGCGTTCAGGAGTTATTATTGTAGTCGGTTTATTGGGAGATATATTTGGGTTGGCAAAAAGTTATTTTTTTGGAAGTATTATTATGTTGGGATGTTTACCATTTGTTTTTTTACTGCCCAGGGATAAATAAAGTAATCAATAGGGCAGTATTAAATTTAAATTATTGAGTTTACTAACAAAGATATCTGCGAGGAAAGGAAACGTTATATTTTTTATTATTGTATTGACAATACACATATATTATTGTATGTTTTATACAGGAGGTGATGTGTATGACTCGATTAAATATTACACTACCGGATGATATAGCCCAGAAGTTAGCACAAAAACATAATAAAAGTCGTTTTATTGCTCAAGTATTAGCAGAAAGATTTGAACAAGAACAGCGGCAAAAGATCAAACACCTTATGACTGAAGGATATAAGGCAACTTTCAATCACGATAAAAAAATTAATGCTGATTGGGAACAGTCTGATTTGGAATCATGGGATTAAAAGAATTTCCAAAAAGAGGTGAAATCTATTTGGTATGTTTAGATCCAACTATAGGATCTGAAATTAATAAAACTCGCCCAGGTTTAATAATTTCCAATAACATTAACAATCAATTTTCAAAAACTGTAACTGTCATTCCCATAACTTCGAAGGTAGAAAAAATATATCCTTTTGAGGTATTATTATCTTCCCAAAAATCGGGTCTTGCAAAAAACTCTAAAGCAAAATGTAATCAAATAAGAACTATAGATAAAAAACGTTTGACCAAGGTTTTAGGTAAAATCCTTTCACCAGAGCTAAAAGAGATTGAAAGAGCTTTGTCTTTACATTTAGGATTTAAATATATATTTTAAAATAGTTTTACATTTAAAATTTAAATAAACAAGATCTAAATAAAATTGTTTTTTAGTACAGGATAAATAAAATTTAATTTCAATTTTTGCGATTGACAGATAATCAGCATTAGATTTTTTTGGAGCGAGCAGGTTGGATCAATGGCTGTTAATTGGATTGTTTACTTTTATTGCCTCTCTGTTAGGCACCATAAGTGGCTTTGGCCTTTCCACCATTATGGTACCTATTTTGACATTATTTTACCCATTCCCCATTGTTTTGCTTTTCGTGGGAGTAATCCATCTATTTGGAGATATTTGGAAGGTGATTTTTTTTAAAAGAGGAGCACAATGGAAACTTATTTTGCTGTTTGGAATTCCTGGTATTCTTTTTAGTTATGTGGGTGCTGCTCTTTCAGTGGGCAGTTCTGAAGTTTTATTAAAAAGATTTTTGGGTGGATTTCTACTTCTTTATGTGTTTTACCTTTTTCTAAAACAATCTTGGAAAATACCGGCGAGCAATCGTACATCAATCATGGGGGGATCATTGTCAGGTTTTTTTGCAGGCATCTTCGGTGTGGGCGGTGCAGTTCGTGGTGCTTTTTTATCAGCTTTCAATTTACCTAAAGAAATGTACATCTTTACTTCTGGGATGGTTGCTCTTTTTATTGATATTACCAGAATAATAAAATACTTGACCAGTGGTACTACATTGCCTGAAAATTTGATTTTAATTCTGTTATTAGCAATACCAATTTCATTATCAGGTGCATTTATAGCGAAAACAATTGTTACTAAAGTGCCGCAAAAATATTTCAGATTAGTGATAGCAGTGTTGCTGGGATTTGTGGCCTTGAAGTTTTTAATCATCCCTTAGTTCAGCTGCATAAAGCAGATAGAAAAAATTTTGATAAAAATTTTTGCATCCTTTCCTCATAGGGTATTATTTCCATTGTTCGTAATTTAATATGTAAATTGATCATTATATTATTCACTTTACATGAAAGTATCTCTACCCATGACCAGATATAGTAGACAATCTATGCTATTACTTTCTGTTTTATTGTTGGTTTTAGCATGTGAAAAGTCCCCTACCCGTCTTGGAAACTTCAACATTCCCTATGACTGGGTCACTTCGACTCCTGCAGAGCAGAATATGGACAACAATTTGTTGCAGAAAGGAGTCACTGCAGCTGATGATTTAGGTTTTGTTTATTGTCTGCTGGTAATAAGAAACGGATATCTTGTTAAAGAAAGTTACTTTGATCAAAATACCAGATATAATGCACATAATATTCATTCCGTATCAAAAAGTTTTATTTCCGCTCTGGTGGGAATTGCTCTGGACAAAGGTGATCTACCCGGTCTGCAGGCAAAGATGATAGATTACTTTCCTAATTATGATACTGAAGACCTCGATCCCCGTAAAAGAAACATTACCTTAGAACATCTACTGACAATGAAAGCTGGTTTTGATGACGACCACGAGGTGTATAATTATGTTTATAACAGTAACAACTGGGTACAAACTACCATTAATTTGAATTTAATTGCTGATCCTGGTACTGAATTTCATTACAATACCTTTGAAACCCATCTGCTTTCCGCTATTCTTACAGAAGCATCTAAACATAGTACTCAGAATTATGCCGAGAATCATTTGTTCATCCCCCTGGACATTAGCTGCAGTGCTTGGGAGCGCGGACCTGATGGTTACTATTTTGGGGGTAATAATATGTATTTCACTGGCCGTGATATGGCCCACTTTGGTTACCTCTATCTCAATGGGGGAAGAATTGACAGTAAGCAGATCGTTCCAGCAGGTTGGGTGGAAGAATCTTTCCAACTCCGATCCGGCGGTATCAATACTTGGGGACCAATTTCCCAGATAGGATACGGGTATCTCTGGTGGCTGGGAAAGATTGGGGATTATTCTATTCGGCTTGCCCTTGGTCATGCTGGTCAAATTATACTCCTGGTGCCAGAACTCAATCTCATAGTGGTGGCTTTTTCTGTATCAGTTGCTAACTGGAATATAGCTGATCAGCAGGAACGGGCGGTTTTACAAGTTATAGCTGATTATATTATTCCGGCTGCACTTGAGTAAAAATTTTCTCCTAAAAGCACTTGACATTCCCATAAGATTTTATTAATATAAATTATTAAATTTTTTATTGTTAAATTTGTATTGTGATTTGTTATAACCTAACCATGTCATCAATTGATCTATTGATATTCCGGTCCAAAGGAGAAAGTCGGTATAAAAATTACAAAAGCAGGAGTTTAAAGTATGAAGAAAGAGGAAATTGCAATTGAAGATCTTTCAATGAATATTTTTGATTTATGGGCACATAAATGGTTTCTTTTAACAAGTGGGAATTTTACAAAAGGGGATTTTAATACCATGACAGTAGCCTGGGGAAGTCTGGGGTACATGTGGAATAAACCTTTTGCCCAGGTGGTGGTGCGGCCTTCCCGTTATACTCATGATTTTATAAATAAATATAAAAGTTTTACTCTTTGTAGTTTTTCAGAAGAACAGAAAAAAGCACTTGAATATCTTGGTTCTGTTTCCGGGAGAGATGAAACCAAAATTGCTCAGAGCGGGCTCACACCTGTGGTGGCACAAAAAGTTGAGACTCCTGTATTTGAAGAAGCAGAACTAGTAATCGAGTGCAGGAAAATGTATTATGATACCATGAAGCCGGATATGTTTCTCGATAAGTCCATAGAACAACATTATCATGATTCTGATTACCATACAATATATTTTGGTGAAATTGTTTCTGTGTCGGCGGTAGAAAAGTATGTAAAGAAGATGAAATAGTATTTACGCTCCACGAGGTGTTCCACACCTCACTGCCTAAGACCTGAAGGTAAAGAACACAATTATTGAAAAAAAGGAGGAGGCAATGAAAAAGTTGGTAAGATTAGTTGTTATTTTTTGTGCAAGTGTGGTTTTTTTAGGATCAATACCTTTACTGGCGCAGAATTCGGTCCACTTACTACAGTCATTTCAGTATGATGCCCCCATCTCTAACACTTTTTATGGAGAAGCCGGTTTACTCTATGTGAATTTTACCGATGCAGATGTAACTGAAATGATTGTAGCTGCCCGGGGTGGTATGCCTATAAATCAAAAGATGGAAGTTGTAGCGCAATGGGCCTATGTTAATATTACTCCCAAAAATTTTGATGCTATGAAGGGATTGGCTGATATCGGTTTATTCGGCCGCTACAATTTTTATAATAATGGGATTACTTTCATCTCTGCCGGTCCTTTTCTCACCCTGCCCATCGGAGAAGAAGAAGTAGGCCAGGGTAACCTCAATTTTGGTGGTTTTTGTGCCTTACGACATATTTTAAAGAATGGTATTGTTATAACCGGAAATATTGGATTAGAATTTTATGAAACCTGGGAATGGACTGGTAATAAAATGGAAGAAGAATATACCAATCAATTATTGTTTGGTGCTGGAGCCATATTCCCGGTTTCCAATGAAACTCATATTATAGGTGAATTTTATATGAAAGGTGATATGGATTACTCAGTACTCAGCGGGGGAGTGGACCACAAGCTGGGTCCGGGTCGTATCAGAGCCGGTATCGGGATTGGTTTGGATGACGGCGCTCCTGATCTGATGATAGCCGGCGGGTATGCGATGACTATGTAACAACTTAATACATGAATATTATCTAACAGCTCATTATAAAATTATCCAAAGAAATCCGGTGTCTTTTTTCATTCAACACCGGATTTTTTCAATACTTGGTAAGGTGCTTCTTACTTTGTCTTAATAATTACTAATGGTAGGGATATCTTCGGGTGTTTGAAACTATTTTGCTAAAAAATACTTGACATTCCCATAATAGTTTATTAATATAAACTGTTTAATTATACTTTTATACTAAATTTTTAATTTTTAATATCGGCAACGAAAAATGAAAAATAATTATCTACATATTTTAAATCATTCCGAAGAAACTGCAATTAAGGAATTATTATTCCAATTAAAGCAAAATTTTAAAATTGATAATGTAATTTTATTTGGTTCTGCTGCACGAAACGAAAAGGACGATGAATCGGATATTGATATTTTAATTATTACAAAACAACCTTATAATCGTGCTAAAAGACATCAAATTACTGATCTCGTATTTGAAATCAATTTAAAGTATAATACAAATATAAGTACTATTGTAATTGATAAGAAATCATGGGAAAAAGGGCCGGTTTCTGTTCTTCCTATAAAAGATGAGATTAATCAAGATGGTATTTATTTAATCAATAAAAATTAGTAATAAAAGATATGAAAAATGGATTGTGTGCATATTGTGGAAAAGAAAGTGAAATCACATATGACCATATTCCCCCTAAAAGTATTTTCTCAAAACCATTTCCTAAAAATTTAATTAAAGTTCCAAGCTGTTATAATTGCAATGTAGGCGCTTCAAGAGTTGATGAATATTTTCGTTTAATATTTTCAATACGAAATTCTACTTTTGATCATCCAACTGTTCAGAAGAATATACCAAAAATTAGAAGATCACTCGAACGTAGGAAATTCGGTGGTTTAAGAAAATTAATAGTAGACTCAACTAAAATCGTAAACCTCAGGACTAAATCAGGTCTATATATAGGAAAAGCAGGTTTAGTTGATCCTGATAGTACAAGGACAGATCAAGTTTTGCGAAGAATAGCTAAGGGTTTGTTTTATTATGAAAACAAAAGAAGATTACCAGATGAGTATAATATTATTTGGAATGAGATTAGTAATATTAAACAATTTAGTATAAATCAACAAATTACAATAATAAAGATGTTAGATTATTTACAAAATATTCCATTAAAAGTTTTTGGGTTAGATGTTTTTAAATATAGATTTATGTACTGTAAAGATGATAAAAATTATTTTTTTGGTACATTTAATTTTTATCTAAAAGTATGGTTTCTAGTTTATTCATTAAGAAAAGAAGATAAAGAATAATTATGTTGTTTAAATAATTTGCATGGTCTTTTGGTTGGGATGTAAAATTTTCGGAAGTAAGTAGTCATTTCAATACTAAAAAGTAATTAATCCCAAGCTCTGTCTGGATTAAAGATTTGAACCAACCAAAAATTATTCAAACATGCCTCTTCTCAAACTCCAGCAGTTTCCTTTTCAAATCAATCCCTCCGCCGAATCCGGTCAGGGAACCGTCCGAGCCGATTATGCGGTGACAGGGGATGAGGATGGGCAGGGGATTGGTCCGGTTGGCATTGCCCACTGCTCGGACTGCTTTAGGATTACCGATCCTTTCCGCAATATCCTTATAACTCCGTGTAGAACCATAGGGAACTTCCTGAACTGCTTTTAATACCCTTTTTTGGAATTCAGTACCCTCCAGATCCAGGGGGAGAGAGAATTGTTTTCTTTTTCTTTGAAAATATTGTAGAAGTTGTCGGGCCGCATTTTCATTTATTTTCCTGTTTTCCATAAGCTGGTATTCTTTGAATTCTTGGGTAAGTCGTTTTACTTGGTTGGAAGAAGGCAGCATAATCCTTTTAACTCCTTTTTCTGTAGTACTGAGAAGCAGGATTCCAAATTGAGTTTCAATAAATGAGTAAAATATATTTTTCACGATTTTATTTACTTAATATTATTTTTCTTGATTCAGTGTGCCTGCCTGCTTTTAGGATGCAGATATACATACCTGAAGATACTTTGTGTTGGTTTTTATCATACCCATTCCATAAGATCTGCTTAAAAGAGAGTTGGGGATCAATATACCATTCCCGGATAACTCTGCCCAGGAGATCAAATATAGTCAGAGTGATATTATCTTCTTTAGAACAATCCAGTCGGTCTACATAGATAGTAAGAGTGGTTTCAGAATTAAAGGGATTGGGATAATTTTGAGCAAGTACTGGTTCAGGTTCAGGGGTAATCATATCCGGGATACCGGTTGAAGCTCCTATCACCGGTAGGATCAGTGCAGATGGATGTTCTGCATCATGATAGATAGTCTGATAAGCAATTTGGGTAGAGGTGTGTTGACGAAAGGGATCACCGGTATTAGAATTGGTTTCAAAGCGGGGATAATTGGAACTGGAGATGGAAAGACGGACAGCATGGCCTGGAGCAAAAGCCAGAGCAGTTGACCAGAGATCCAGGGTGAATTCATAAATCTGTCCCGGAATCAGAAAAGATTCCTCAGAAAGAGAGTTTCTATGTCTTGCCTTAATGATACCATCTGCTACCAGCATTGATCTGCCGTCCGGGTATACATCACAGAGTTTTGCGGTAAAGTCAGTATCAACAACGTCCGAACTTGCCTGGAGTTGTACCTGGACCGGTCCGGTAATTACCAAAGAGTCAGTAAGCCAATCTGTGGTATAGGTCAATACATCCTCTCTGGTTTCAACCGAACTTTGATCATAAGAACCGGCGTCCAGAAATAGATTTCTTCCTCCTATAGTTGGCACCGGATTTTCCGGATCATAAATGTAATGGTCAAGAGGTTCATTCTCAGAGGGCGGATCTTTGTTCAATATACCTCCAGTATGGAGATAAAAAGATACTGGTTCAAATTCGGGAGGCCAGGTATCAGTCTCAATCCACCTGTTTCCAGGTTCTCCCTGCTGGTCAGCGTCACCCATTAGGTAATATTTGACATTAGGAGTATTTTCAATACCGTTATTAACATTTTTTAACCAGCGATTCATCCAGAAGATAAAGGGAGAGATCAGATCAATGGAACTATCAGGAAATTCTAGTTCACCACATGAGGCTAAGGTTAGATAATGAATCCAAGGGCCAATGATCAGTTTTTGAAATCCGGATGCTTTTGGACCTCCAAATTCTTGAATGTTGGTATAGGCATCAGTCTGTCCCTTTAAGAAAATATCATGCCAGCCCCCAATATGAAGAATGGGTACATTAACACTATCCCATCTGGTGGAGAGATTTATGCAGTCATAAAGAGGCTCATAAAAAGGATGTTCAGTAAAAAAATCAATTAAATGTTCAGCATCCTGCTGCTTAAGCCAGTTTTCCACCAGAGAATAGCGTAACTCGCCCCCATAAAAAAGGACCTGTTCAAATATATTGGAGGCAGCTACTATTATCATACAGCAGGCAAGATGAGGAGGATTAGTTCCGGCTGCCAGATATCCGGTTATTCCTGAGGCTGAGACACCTATCATTCCTATTTTGCCGTTACACCAGGATTGATCAGCAATCCATTCAATGGTATCATACCCATCCTGTTTGCGGCCCCAGCCGTCTTGAAAGAAAACAGAATCCACTCCTTCTGACTCAAAGCATCCTCTGGTGTGCTGCACAACTAATCCATATTGGTAAAAATTGGTAAGTAATCCTGCCGAAATACTGTTCAATAGGTAAGATCCCTGGTAGGGGGTACGTTCCAGAATAATGGGCCAGGGTCCGTTTCCAATAGAAGGTTTGTACAGGGTGGCTTCCAAACGGATTCCGTCCCGCATGGGAATCATCAGTTTATCGGTTTTTACTTCGGAAAACAGGTGAGTGCTGACAGTGAGGATACTAAGGAACAGAAGTAGATTTCTAATTTTTATACTTTTCATTTTAGTATGTCTTTTTTTCCATTTATATTTTTTTTAGACTGGATTGACAGGATAAACAGGATTATTAATTGATTTGGTGATCAAGATTATTGGAGTTATAACATAAAATTGAGTAATCCCTTTTTTAAAATCCAGATAATCCTGTAAATCTTGTCAAAAAAAATCATTATAAAACTACTCTTAATTTATGGTTTTATTAATACCGCCACAATTTCAATATGTCCGGTATGGGGAAACATATCAACTGGTTGTACAGTTTTTAAGGTATACTGGTTTTCACATAAAATATTAAGATCTCTGGCAAGAATGGCTGGATTACAGGAGACATAGATAATTTTGGGAGGAGTCATTTTCAGGAGACCTTTGATTGATTTGGGGTGGGTACCTCCCCGAGGGGGATCAAGAATAACAGCATCTGGCATATTAAATTTATCAGTTAAACTGGTAATATTACCCATAGCTTCTTTCATATCTGCCTGATAGAAATGGACATTTTTAAGATTATTTAGTTTTGCATTTTTAATTGCATCCTCAACAGTTGGTTCAATGGCCTCTATTCCAAATACATTTTTTACTTTTTCTGCAATGGTTATACCAATAGCTCCTGTTCCGCAGTAGAGATCCAAGACAGTTTCAGTACCTTTAAAATCGGCCAGATCTGAAATGGTATTGAATAACACTTCTGTCTGCATGGTATTGGTCTGGAAAAAAGCTTCTGGAGATATATGGAATAAGTTTTTACCGATTTTTTCTGTAATTTCATTTTTTCCAATTATTACATGCGAGTAATCTCCTCTGGCAATCTGGGCCTCTTTATCAGTTATAGTATGAATAAGGGAGGTTATATTAGGATGTTCTTTCTGGATTTGAGTACCAATATTTTCAATTGCTTCTGTAACTTTGGCCTCATGTTGACTTGAAGTAAAGAGATTTACCATTAATTCTCCGGTATTCATTCCTTCCCGAAGTACCAGAAAACGCCAAATTCCAGTATGTTTTCTAGTGTCGTAGGCAGGCAGCCCGGTTTCCTGGGTCAATTTTTTAATGGTTTTCAATATCTTGTTTGATTTTTCAGACTGGAGCAGGCAGTTATCCAGGTCTAGTACTTTATCAAATCGTTTTGGTATATGCAGGCCAAGGGCAAAATCCTCAGGTTTCTGATTCTCTTCTTCTGCCACTATCCATCTTTTATTTGAAAAACTGAATTCCATCTTATTACGGTAATGATATATCTCTTGGCATCCAATAGTTGGAAGTAAAGGCGGATTATTAATTTCACCCACTCTTTGAAGAATTTCTTTTATCTGTTTGGTTTTGTAGTATAATTGCAGGTCATAGTCAAGATGCTGGAGCTGGCATCCACCGCAGGTGCCGAAGTAAGGGCAGGGCGCTTCGATCTGGTCAGGAGAGGGTTCGATCACCTCATCAATTACCGCTTCACCGTAGTTTTTCTTTTTTTTTCTGATTCGTACTTTTACTTTTTGACCGGGAATACCGCCCCGTACAAACCAGACAAAATTATCCTTTCTGGCTACTCCTTTTGCCCCGTAAGCAAGATCTTCGATCTCGAGTTCCAGGGTGTTTTGTTTTTCTGTCATTTGAAATAATGTACGTATCCGGGTTCAGAAAAGCAAGGTAGATTAAAATATGATTGCTGGGGAAATATATTTTTTTCTTGACATTTTATAATTAAATTATTAATGTATAACCATTACATTCATTAATTGATTAACTGTAATGTATACTTTAATAGAAAACTTTTTAAAAATTTGTTTAATAATAAGCAAACGGTTTACTTGTTATTAGGCAATTCCACTCTGTGAGACGTTCTTCACCTCACAGATATAATGCCGAAGGTGAAGAACATTTATAAAAAAGTTTCATTTTCAAGCACACAAATC
>CAYUAG010000094.1:0-14699 GCA_964442615.1 uncultured bacterium | reverse complement strand
TACGATACCCTGCTGGTATGAGATCCTTCATCCGACTTTGTCGGATTCAGGAAGACGGGAGAGTAACGTCGTATTGAGAATTTCTTTTGCTCGGTACAGTTTCTGGCTTTTCGTTTTGAGTGACTGTATAAGAGTGAAGGTCCTCATTCCTTATGGCAATTAAGCTTTTGGATAACAATTCTCCCGGTGTGTCTTTCTGAGCGACTGTAAGGAGCGAAGAATCTCCTACCCCTGGGTAGAGCGGTTACACACTTGTTAGCTGGTAAACCAATGCTCTCTTAGCTTTTAGGGGGAAAGCTATTCTGAAGGAAAAGGAGTTATCCTTTACTTTTTGGTTGCTACGATACCCTGCTGGTATGAGATCCTTCATCCGACTTTGTCGGATTCAGGAAGAGGGGAAAGTAAGGGTGTTTTAAATAATTTTCTTCAAGCAGCAGAACTTCTGAATTATGAAATTGTCAAGCTGGGAGCTAAAATAATGTAGTTTTAAACTCCCTTAGAATTTTCTGAATATACGAAGGCTATGGTATTCAGGGGAGGTTCTAAGGGAGTTTTTATTTTAATTTTAACATCCTGGAAGAGGCAAGAATCCGGTCGGCAGCGAATAGCTTTACAAAATAAATTCCGCTTGGTACTGATACTCCCTTAGCATCACATCCATTCCAGGTTATTTTAAATTGACCGGGACTGCTTATTTTTCTGGTAAGAGTAGTAATATGTCTTCCCAAACAATTGAATATTTTAAATGAGATATTACTACTCCAGTCTTGTTCTAAAATGTTAAAGCAAAAAGTAGTAGCAGGATTAAAGGGATTGGGAAAAATATTGAGAGTGGATTGGTTGTTTTCTGCATTATTTTTTTCAATAACAATATCTATGGGACCATAATATTTTTTGGAACCGTTATTCTCTATTATTTCTAATTTATAAAAGTAGGTTCCATTTTCTTTTATTTCTTTATCAATACATTGATAGTTGTTTTTATTATACTCAACTGGAATTTCTGATATTTTTGTATAATCAATATTGTTATGGGAACCATATAGATTGAAAAGTATAATTACATCCGTATAGTGACAATACCAATTTATTATAATGTTATCATTCTTAAGGCGAGCCTGGAAGGAGGTAATGAGCACTGGTAAAGATTGATCCATGATACTGTTTTTATGTCTGGGAGTTCCATATATAGTGTTGTCACTAGCATCATGCCCGTTTATGGTTGAGCGGTTATTGTTTCCCCAGTTATTAGAACTGGAGCCATTGGTATAGGGATCTATCCTTTCCATAGAAGTTTTATCACTATTTTTTCCGGCAAACCATCCGGCTGAGCAGTTAACCTGATCAATGGTGTTAGATTTATTATCTATTAATGATATGTTTTCTCCTGTGTTATTCAAAGCCCCGGTATAGATTTTATCTGCAGAAATATCCGATATGGTATTATCAGAGGTTCTTTCCAGCAGATAATATCTATGTGAATTAATGGTACCATCTAAAGTTATGCTTGGATTTTCATCGGTTGATTTCAACTGCCATCCGCTTAGATCAATTGCAGATGATGAATTATTATAAAGTTCAATCCATTCATCATTAGCAGAATGCTGAGTGCCCATCCAACCAATCTCATTAATTACTACCTGGGCCTTTAGACAGGGAATTAAAAAAATAAGGAAAACAAAAAGAAGAGTAATGGTTTGATTTATTTTATGTTTATCCATACATATCCTCCGTTGATATATTTTGTTAGATCAATATCTCAAATTCTACTTGCTTACTAATGGTATACAAGTAATTGTTTTCATTGGGCTTTGATTTTTATCATTGATCTTAATATTATCACGCAAAGCTGCTAAGGAGAAATATATGTAGTGTAAGGTTTTACCTTTTTTTGTTCTATCAATAATTGTTTTTACAGCTTTGCGTGAAAATTATACCTATAAAAGCTTATAGTTCACTTTGCGTGAAAATTATACCTATAAAAGCTTATAGTTCACATTGTTTATCTATCATAAAACTTTACTTCACTTTTAGCATCTTTGCAGTATCAATGATTTTATTTTCATTATAAAGATACAGAAAATAGATCCCACTTGGCAGATCCCTTCCTGAATCATCTAATCCATCCCATACAATTGAATTGTCTCCCTTTACCAGCTTTTCCCTAATAAGGGTTCGCACTTTTTGCCCTTTAAGATTGAAGATTTGAATAGTAACCAGTTCTCCATAATTTTCTGATGATAAATCAAAGTATATTTTTGTAGATGGATTGAATGGATTGGGATAATTATAAATAGTATGAGTACGGACAGGAGAATGAAGGAATTGTTCCATTGAAGCTTGGGATTCATAGACACTGTTTTGTTTTCCGGGAGTTCCTTTTATGGCTGTCATATCAGCGTCTTTGCCATTAATTTTGATGCAGTTGTTGGAATTCCAATTAGCTGAATCTGAACCTGAAGCAATTGGACTTATACGCTCCATGGATATTCTATTGGAATTATCACCGGCAAACCATCCATTTGAACAGTCAACCTGGTCAATGACAGTATCAGTAGAATCTTTTAAAATTAAATTTTCACCAGTGTTTCCTAAGGAACCAGTATAAATAAAATCACAATCAATATCTGCGATGGTGGTTTCATCTGATCTCTCCAAGAGAAAATATGAGTTAGCCTTAATAGTATCTGAAAGTGTAATTTCAGGACTGCCATCCGCAGCTACAAGTTTGTAGTTGGTCAGATCAATATCGTTGTTTGTGTTGTTGTACAATTCAATCCACTCATCAGAAGAGGAAGCTTCAGTTCCCATCCAGGCAATCTCGTTTATACAGACATCCAGGGTGTCTGCTGTTAGTAAATGCGGATGCACCTGGGTTCCGATTACAACCAATAAAGTTAAAAATAGTTTTGGTAAGGATATGTTCCTCATTTTGTCCTCCTTTTTTGAAATAAAATGTGGTGTCAGAAATATTTTATTTTTTAACCACGAAATTCACGAAAATTATTAATGCAATAAATTTTTTATTAATTTTTCTGTGTCCTTCGGGGATTT
Organism: uncultured bacterium; assembly: GCA_964442615.1. Taxonomy (GTDB): domain Bacteria; phylum Zhuqueibacterota; class QNDG01; order QNDG01; family CAYUAG01; genus CAYUAG01. The sequence goes on along the minus strand of CAYUAG010000094.1, from coordinate 11,645 downwards.
TTGTTTTATCTTAAATTCGTAAAAATTTACTAAAATTCGGGTAAATATACATAAATAAACAATAGATGTCAAGTATTTTTTTAAATAATTTTATTTTTAAATATTTTTTTTAACTCCACACCCTTAGTCTCCCACTCTTTGTAAAAGAGAGGGGAGATATTTTAAATTCAAAGTGTGGTTGCAGCTTTGTAGCAGCAGCTTCCCCTGCAAATTTTACTCCTCACTTTTTCTGTTTTTATTTCAGCAAGAGAACAAGTTTTGTAATCCTGCAGAACAGATAGTCTAAGCCTCTTTTTTGTCTAAACAGAAGGATTTGGGGATGAGTGTAATGAAATGAATTATTCATTTTTTAATTTTCTTGCTGAAGGAGATAAATTGAACTAGATTTAGGGAAATAATATTTAATTTTTTTTACTCCTTTCCTCTATGACAATACCTTGTAATTTTAATAACAATTAATTAAATTATTTCAACTATTTAGAAAATCATTGTATTCATTACTTAAAAAAAATTATTTTAGAATCAGAAAAATGAAAATAAGAAATACTATAACTGCCTATCTAAAAATTTTCTTTATAAGATTTTTGGGTGGATTAAAAGGCATTTTTTTTATTTTTGCTGTGGGTGTGGGTCTTTTTTTGCATCTTTATACTCAAAATATTATCAATCAATTAAGAATAGAGACACGATACCTTGTCGAAATCTATGCTCAAATGCATGCCAGGGTAGCAAATACATCAAACAGCAATTTGCGTTTTATATTTGAGGAAGTAATACAACGTAAGGATCTTCCTATTATTCAAACAAATTCAGAAAAAATTCCCATTAATTGGAAAGGTATATCAGTTGACCCTACTGATAGATCCCCGGAAGCAATAAGAAAAGTAAAAAATGTATTAAAAAGGTTTGAACAAAGTAGTAAACCAATAGAAGTAAAATATAAAGATACTCTTTTTGGCTACCTTTATTATGGTGATTCCACTCTCATTAATCAACTAAAATGGCTCCCTTATGTTGAAGTTGGGATTATTGGAATATTCATTATGGTAGGATTTATTGGATATGCAAACATAAAAAGAAGTGAGCAGCGTAATATCTGGGTGGGTATGGCAAGGGAAACGGCACATCAACTTGGAACTCCATTGTCATCTTTAATGGGATGGGTGGAAGTAATGAGGACCAGGGAGAATGTTGATGTTTCTGAGATAATCCAGGAAATGGACCAAGATCTAAAACGTCTGCAAAGAATAACTCAAAGATTTTCATTAATTAGTTCAAAACCTGATTTGAAACAGGTTGATCTAAGTTCACTTTTATCAGAAATGGTTACATATATTCAAAAGCAGACTCCTAAAATAGGAAGGAGCATAACCATACATGAACAGTATCAAAAAATTCCTAAAATAAAAATAAATTATGATTTGTTTTCATGGGTGATTGAAAACTTAATGAAAAACAGTCTTGATGCTATAGATAAACAGAATGGAATTATAAATGTTCGGTTATTTGCAAATAATAAGGATAAAATATTTATTGAAATTGAAGATAATGGTAAAGGTATTGAGAATTCTAATCTATCACATATTTTCAAGCCAGGATATTCTACCAAAAAACGCGGCTGGGGATTAGGATTATCACTTGCAAAACGTATTGTTAAAGATTATCATGAAGGTAAACTTTTTGTAAAAGAAAGTAAGCCTAATAAAGGGACAGTAATGCGTATAGAACTGAATGCGGTTAAGTAGTGTACTGTATTGAAATTCCTTGGCTGATAATGCCTGTAAAAATATCTATGCCTTACAATTTATTTTCATATTTTTCTCCTCACTAATTTTATGACTTTTCATATAATTTTTAGTTAGATTATTGATTATCTGCCACGTTTTACTTTATATAATCGTATAGATTAAATAGGAAATACAAATAGTTGAATTTGGAAGAATACAACCAAGAAAAAATAATAAATGGATGTAAAAGGGGAAAGATTGCTTTTCAACACAAACTTTATATGCATTACTATAGTTATGCTATGAGTATCTGCCTTAGATACTCGAACACAAAAGAAACTGCTGAAGAAGTATTAAATGATAGTTTTTTAAAAGTATTTAAAAAAATTAAAAAATATGATCCTACTTTTCCTTTTAGGTCATGGTTGAGGAGAATTATTATTAATACAGCAATTGATTACTATAGAAAAAAGTCGAGATATATGGAAGTTATTGATATTAATAAGGAAAAAGTAAATAACTGTAAAAATAAAGCTGTTGATAACTTGGAGGCTGAAGATATTATGAAATTACTCAGAAAATTATCAGATACCTATAGAGTTGTCTTTAACCTTTATGAGATAGAGGGATATAATCACAAAGAGATAGCAGAATATCTCGGCATTACTGAAGGTACATCAAGGTCGTATTTAAAAAGGGCAAAAGAGAGGTTACGTGAATTATATAATACCTATTTTAAGTGATAGTTATGAATGACAAGTTTGATAAAAAATTAACAGATAAATTTAGAGAGGAATTTGAGAATTTTTCAGAACCTTATAATTCTGAAAACTGGAGCAGACTGGAGAAAAAGCTTTTATCCTTAAAAAGGAATAAGGTGCTGAAAAACACTGTGGGTATTGCTGCCTCTTTTGGGCTGATTTATTTAGGTATAGTTTTATATAATATAAATTTAAACGATTATAATATTACTAAAATCAGTAAGTATATGCCCCAAGATAAAATGGAACCAACAAAATTATCCAATACTGTTTCAGATTCAATAGCTACTGACAAGAGAGATATCAGAAATTCGGCAATAACAGATGTAACTTTATCTAAAAATAAAGTTTTTATTAGTAAAAGAGATGAAGTTGAAAAGGGATTGATAGATAAGAAAAATATTCTACCAATGTACCAAGAAAACAAGGTGGTTGAATCTGTTTTTAAAAGAAGGCTTGATAAAAGAGAGCATACAGAACTGAGAAGTAATGCTCACCTCTTAGCCAGGAATGTTTATATTGAACCTACTTCTAGAAAAAAGAAAAAAGAAATAAGATTAGGATTTGTCTTTTCACCCCAGGTAAATCATGCCGAAAATGATTATGATTCTGAAATATGTTTTGCTGGAGGTGTTTCCTCAGAATTACCTCTATTTTTAAATTTTAAATTAGATGTTGGATTATTAATATCTAAACAAAATATTGGAATTGACAGTGAAATCGAAAGAACTGAAGGAACTGAAACCTATGGGAGAGCTCAATCCAAAAAAATGGATGCCCAATTATTGGCTCTGGATATACCTATAAACCTAAAATATAATCTGATTGAAAATTCAGGTAACAGTTTTTTTATTTCTGCTGGTATATCTTCTAGGGCTTATTTCAGTGAGAATTATAATAGTGCTTATTATGCAGAAGATCTTTTAACTTTAGGTGAAAAACCTGGAAGAACAAATACAGTTTTACAAGAAGAGGAAAAAACAGTAAAAGCCTTTAAAAGATTTGATACAGCAAAAATACTGAATTTTTCCTTTGGAATGGATTACAGATTCAGAAATGGTATGGGTTTACAGATTGAACCTTTTATAAAATATCCTTTAGGTCTTTTGACAAGTGAAAATATTAAATTAGGATCTGGTGGAATTCAATTTCGGGTATATTTTTAATCTGGATTATTCATTAAGGGAGAATAAATAGTGAAAACCAAAAAATACAGAACAGTGTATATAAAATATATATTAGTAATTATAACTTGTCTTATTCAATATATAATCATTTTTCCAGTAATTGCTGATGTACCCCTTCCCTATATTCATAAACCCTCGGTTCCATATCATATGCACTATATTAATTTTCAAACAGTTCAACTTGATATATTCGGAGAATATGTATCAGGAATGATAGGTGATCCCTATTCAGATGTATCCTGGAATCCTGCTTTTATTTTAACTCAATCACAATCTTCTGCTTATATTGATATTAATTTTAATAATACAGGAACAACATCTCCCTATTATATAAATCCTATGTATAATGACAGCTATACTATTCTTCCCGGTTGGTATGGTGCTTCTATAATTAATCCTTTAAATACTGAACCCATATATCGTATTGCACTTTTTAAAAAAATATCACCTAAATTATCTCTTGGAATTATAAACAGGTCACTTATTGATTATGAACCTTTCCGATCATCTACATGGTGGGATCAGCGCGGCTGGGAGTTTGGAGGAGTGGATTATAGCAATTCTACAGATCTCAATCCCGAAACATTGCATATAGATAAAAATAATCAACATGTTTTTGGTAATCAATCTGAATTTTTTTTAGGATATCAATTATTTAGTTCATTTCATATCGGATTTAAATTTGGCCATTATATTTTCAGGCGAAAAGGTTCTTTATATGATTCAAAATGTGGTGATCATCCCCATTATACATATGCTAATCTTAATGATGAATCTCTTAATATTGATGGCGATCAATACGAATCAGGTGTTGGTCTGATGTACTATGTAAACAAAAATACTGTATTGGGTATTTATGGCAGTTATATGAGCGGATCTACTACTGATACCAGGATTTTTAAAGATACATTGGATACCTGGTCAGAAAGGGCTGAGGATGTAAAATACTACAGCATGCACAAATATAATCTTTTTCGAGATGAACATTATTCTTCAGATGACTCTCAACCTTTACTTAGTCTGATCTTTGAAAAAAAGTTATCCTCTGGTATAACCTTTCGTTCATTTTTAAAGGCAAATTGGTTGAATTCAGATATATCAGGAAAAGTTAATTCAAACGATACAACCTATTCAGATAGAACTTATGATACCTACTATGATTATTTTCAGCGACGCGAATATCATGATAAAAGCTATTTCAATTTACAAGGAACAGGAGAAACCCGTTCCAACACTTTACAGTGGTTTTCATCAATTATATATGCACCTGAGGAGAAGTGGTCTATCTTCAGTGGTATCTATTTTTCACGTACTGTTCTGGATAAGGAAATATCTGAAGATTCGAATTATATATCTCATGATTTTACTGAGTTAACACAATATAAACCGGGTACGATCGAGAATAGCTATAGGCATGAAAAACAATACTCATATATTTTACATTCAGAAAGCTGGAGATGTATTTTTCCAATTGGTTTTAGAACCACTATTGTCAAAGGATTTGATATAATCATGGGAGCCCATATTTGTTTTACCGGGTATGACAGCAAAGAAAAGGGCTCATTACTGTATCCAGGTATACATCAAAAGAAATGGGAGGATGATCAGCTTATTATTGATGATATTGAAGAAGACAGATATGAATTGTACCATTCCCATCCTTCCTTTACCCTTGATCGAGAAACAGATATACATTTTGGTGCAATGTATGAACATACTTCTGGGTTACGTGTATTTTTCAGAACTGAAGGTAATTTTTCTGATACAGATTTTTGGACACTGGGTTTTGAAATGATTTTTTGAATTATACCAAGGCTTTAAAAAATTAAAGGAGGTGCTATGAGAAATAAATCACTATTTTTAATATTAATTTTTATCGTTTTCTCTCTGATTAAATGTACCCGGGATTTTTCTGTAATTCCTGATAAAAATATAAACAGGGATTTAAAACCGATTGAAAAAGTGCTGTCTTCTTCATCCTCTGAATTCGGATTTAATGTTTTTAAAGAGATTGTGCATGATCAACCGGATTCTAATATTTTCATTTCACCACTCAGTATCTCCATGGCTTTGGGGATGACCTATAATGGAGCAGAGGGGGAAACTGAAGAGGCAATGCGTACTACTCTTGGATATGGAGATTTGACAGACGAACAAATCAATAAAAATTATGCAAGCCTGATTCACCTGCTTTCTAACCAGGATGAAACAGTAAGGATGGATATTGCAAATTCAATCTGGATTCGGGAGGGATTTCAAGTACAAGATGAATTCATTGATGTGAACGAAAAGTATTTTTATGCTAAGGTGACTAATCTGGATTTTTTCTCTCCAGACGCAGTTGGAATAATTAACCATTGGGTATCTGAAAATACTAATGGTAAGATAGAAAAAATAGTCACCGAAATCGATCCTCAGGTTGTTATGTTTTTGATAAATGCAATCTATTTTAAGGCTGATTGGCAGCATACATTTGATCCGGAACAGACTTCAGAGGACTGGTTTGTGAAACAGAACGGTGATTCCATTGTCTGTAACTTTATGCACCAAAACAAGGAGTTTGAGTATTTTTCAACAGATCAGTTTCTGGCAGTTGACCTGCCTTATGGGAAAGGGGATTTCAGTATGACCCTGTTAATGCCAAAATCAGGTCAGAGTATGAATAATTTTATTTCCAACCTGGATAGAGCTGAATGGGACACTATGGTTGAACAATTCTCACCTGTAAATTTCATACTTCAAATTCCAAAATTTACTTTGCAGTATAAAATTACTCTTAATGATGTACTAAAGTCTCTGGGAATGGGGATAGCATTTGATGAAAACCAAGCAGATTTTTCGGATATAAATCCGGATCAGCAGTTATTTATCAGTAATGTACTCCATAAGAGTTTTATAAAAATTGATGAGGAGGGTACAGAAGCTGCTGCCGCAACCTCTGTAGAAGTTTCATTGACCAGTGTACCTATGACTATTAGTTTCAACCGTCCCTTTTTGTTTGTTATCCGGGAACGAGAATCCAATACAGTGTTGTTTGTGGGTAAATTAGCTGAACCGGTTGAGAGCTCTGAGGATTAAAACAGAAGATATAGAGGATGGAAGAAGCTAGAGAAAAACATGGTGTCTTGTCCTGAAAAAATTAACAAGATGAGAGCTTGGGATTTTATTAGGCATGGCATGTCCACACTAATTCTGTGCATAGCATTGAATGGAGGGTGTTTATTAGAAAGTGAAAATAATGTGTATAATGACGGAAAACAGCCGCCGAGAATATATTTCTATAATCATTGGCTAAAACAAGAAACTTCCAATTATGCAATAGGAGATTCAGCATTCATTAAGGTTCTATATATTCAAAAGAAAGGTATCTCCGAGGAGGGCGGAAAAGTTCAGGCAAAATTGAAAACACAATTGGGAGATATTGAAAATATTACCTTATTCTGGATTGGTTCTTATCTATATGCAGGTTTCGGCTCAAGAGGCTTTTTAATTAACAGTAGTATCTTAGCAAAATCCTATAATGGAATCATTGAAGCTAAATCAAATGGTGATACACTACAGGTAGAATACTTAAGCATTGAGGGAAAATTTCGTAAAGCCAAAACGGCAGTTCATCCATAACTATTTCAGAAATATATTATACCATGAGAAATGTACTTTTTTACTTCTTCGCTATAATAATTATAAATGTCAACACCACGCCATGTTTCAGTTTAAGCAGACATTTCCCCGTAATAAAGGTGGGTATCAATTTTAATAAATTTTATTCACCTGAAGGAGATGCCAGTATGAAAATTGGTAAATATCCGAAATTCGATTATCCTCACGGGATTATAGCAGGATTATCCTGGGGAAAAAAACTGATGAAACATTTGACTTTCATACCCGAGATGTTTTATGAGAAAGATATACTGGAAGTAACAGTTTATACAGGAGAGGAAGGCATCTTAGACCAAAAAATAATAAATCATTATATTCGTTTTCCCTGCTTATTGAAGTATCAGATGGATTGGTTCTTTGATCTCTATGTAGTCGGAGGTATTAACCTGGGATTTTTGTTAAAGTCAAAATATAAGTATTTTGACTTTATATATAGAAGTAAAGGAGAACATATTATCACGGATGAAATGAATCGTATTGATGCTTCTTTGGATTTCGGTCTTGGGATGCCTCTGGTAATAAGGGATATTTTTTTTTCGTTGAAGTCAGATATTTGATTGGGCTGATGAAAAATACAAATAACTATCCCTTATTTGAAACCTGGAAAATCCATTCTATACAACTTATCATGGGACTGAGATTGCATTGAGAAATCAGTGTTACAAATTTTTAGGGAGATGATAAATCATATTGTAGATCGACTCAGATTTTCAGTGAAGTTTAATTGAATGGGAACGAACCGGTTAAAAGCTTTCTGAAGATATACAATCACACACAAAATATGGAAACAGTTCAAGATTAAATTTTATTGGGCAATAAGTTATAATTTTGTCAAACCTTGTACTGAAAAATTTGAGGAGATAAAAAATCATAGCAAAACATTATCTTATTAATAAAAAAAATATGACCTTCTTTGACATTGCCTACTTAAATATTAAGAGATGAACCATGAAAACAAAATTGATATTTTATAATTTCTTAGTGACCTTATCCCTTACAGGAATACTATGTTGTAGGCATACATCAGAATCAACACCTTTATCCAGCAGTTATTACCCTTTACAAGTAGGAAATGAATGGCATTACGATAAAGTGGAAAGTGTTTCTTTCACAATTTCAGTTACATCGAATAAGATGATAGACGGAGAAATGTATTATATAAGATCATCATCGGAATTTAAATCGAATGATATTCAAGAGAGGGAAGAAGATGACATTGTATACAGAAGAATTGAGGAGAATGAATATGTATATTTGGATTTTAACCGGGCCATCGGCGATACCTGGACAGGTCCACCCCCAGGCAGGAGTGAGCTTTATATCACCTCTCGCAGTGAAACCATTTCCACGAATATAGGCGTTTTTCATAATTGTATCAAAATAGTAGAAGAAGATGAATTGCTTAAATTTGAACATATCTATGTACCTGGTATTGGATTGGTATCCTTAGGTATCAAGTCTAAGGAGGGTAGCTCTGTTATAGGTGGTGGTTACGGAATTCGTTGGGCAGTTATTGATGGTGTTGTAATAAAAATGTTAAATTAAAAAGTGAGAAAATGAAAGTTATAGAAGAAAAGATAGAAGATTATCAATAAGTAATACTATTTATAAGGAGTAATCCCATGAAATATATAATTTTTTTACTTATAATTCAGATCTGTTCCTTTTCTAGGGCCCAGGAGATGATAGTTGATATAACCGAACCTGTAACCACTGATTTTGGTGTCTATAATCCAGTTGAAGCAGAATTTACTCCTCAGACAGCGCCCTATACAGTTAATCCTGATTTCAGTAATGTAACAAACTTTTCCAATATGAGTTCTTCTTTTAGTGAGGATGAAATTTCTTTACTGGCAAAAAATTATTTTACTATCACCTACAGCAGGTATAAAAAGCTGTATGATATTTATAATGATTGTACCTGGTCCGGAATGCCTTTGTTTATCACCACAGATTGTGTACTTCATATCTATCATGTACTTTATGATAACATCTTAGCTGAGATAGAAAAGAATCATTTTTACGCCAGTTTGGATACACTTACAAGCATTCTTCTGGAAAATGCAGATGAAATGTATGATCAGTACTCATCCGATACTAGGGTAAGGGATGCCTTGCTTTCAAATCTTGCCTATGTATCAGTTGCTAAAGAACTTTTAAACGAGTCCTCCCTAGAAGTACCTGATACAGTATCTGCCCTGGTTGCTTTGGAAATGGATTTAATAGAGAATCACACTGGTTACGAATTTTCTCCAGTACTGGGCACTTTTACCAAACTTGATTACAGCCAGTTCAAACCCAGAGGTCATTATACCCAAAATGATACTCTCACCAATTATTTTAAAACCATGATGTGGTATGGCTGGACTATCTTTACTATGGAACCTGCACTTTTTGAAGACCTGTCCTCCAGGCACACACTTCAGGCACTTTTATTCACTCAAATGATATACCGGCTTGAGAGTGAAAATGAATCTCTTTATGATATCTGGAAAACCATGTATGAAGTGACCTCATTTTTTGCTGGTAGAACTGACGATCCCAATCTAGAGGATTATAAAACCATTGCGGAGCAGGTCTACACTTCTGATTTCTATAATCTTAGTGCTGACAGCCTAGCACATCCGGATCTGTTAGATACCTTTATGCAAGAAGTACAAAAACTCCCTGAACCTCAAATTCCCAACTGGATACATGGCAGCTTTACAACCTTTAAGGGATGGAGATTCATGGGACAGAGATTCATCCCGGATTCATATATATTCAACCAGCTGGTATTACCAGCAGTGGGTGATCGTTATATGCCTAAAGGTCTGGATGCCATGAGTGTTTTTGGTTCGGAAAGAGCATTATCTCTTCTTGATACCCTTTATAATCAAACTGTGTATCCTAACTATTCAGAAAATATGGATTCATTAATTTATGAATTTTCTGAAAAATCCGACCTGGAATGGGTGGAAAATCTCTACTGCAACTGGTTGTACTGTCTTATGCCCCTCCTGTATGATAAAGGTACCGGATATCCCTCCTTTATGCAGACCAATGCCTGGGGAAATAAAGAACTGTTCACAGCACTTGCCTCCTGGGCTGAACTCAGACATGATACAATTCTTTATGGAAAACAGAGTGCTACTCCCTGCTGTATACCTCCTGGCCCTCCCAGGAGCTATGTTGAGCCCAATCCTTATCTCTATGCCCGGCTAGCCAGCTCTGGTCAAGTATACCCAAGCTAGTATGGAAAATTTCGGTCTACTTAGTCCAATATATAAACAGAAGTTTGAGTTATTTGAAGATCTCCTTACTTTCCTAAAAAAAATTGCCATAAAAGAGTTAGAGAATAAGACTATAACCACTGAAGAGTATGAAAATCTTTTCTGCTTTGGTAAAGTTTTGGAGGAGCTCATTACCTTTAACCAGGATTCAGATACGGATGATATGGCAGTTATTGCAGATGTGCATACAGATTCAAACTATGATATCTGTCTGGAAGAAGGTGTGGGGTATCCTCTTGAAATTTTTGTGATTGTCAATCAGGATGGAGTACTGCAACTTACCAGAGGAGCTGTATTTTCCTATTATGAATTTACCCGAAATATTGCAGACAGACTGAATGATGAAGAGTGGAGAAAACTTCTGGAATCTAATCCACCGGAAATGCCCAGATGGACTGATTGTTTCAGAGATATAAGCCAGGCACCTCTGGAATTATGGGATATTTCTCCTGATAATCTTTATGAAAAGGAGTTTAGCTCAGTAGAAGATATCCCTTCAACTCAGAAGATTTCAAATTTTCTTTTACAGCAAAATTTTCCCAATCCATTCAATCCCCAAACAACTATTACTTTTGAGATCCCTTATACCTCTAATGTCTCTGTAGTAGTGTACAATACTTTGGGAAAAAAAATCAAGGATTTGTTTAAAGGCAATGTTAGCCCTGGGATACATACTCTTACCTGGGATGGAACCAGTGAATCGGGCAGAAGAGTAACAAGCGGTATCTATTTTGTCAAACTGATCAGTGATACATTTGTGGAAGTAAAGAAAATGTGTCTGATGAGATAGAAAGAATAAATATCTGTAATCAGGGGCTGCGGCTAACCGAATTTTTATTTTTCTGGGTAGGGATTTTTAATCCTCGTATAGAGAAGTAGTCCCTGATCACCTGAAAAGTAAAAAAATAGGTTGTATCTCATTACTGTTCGTGTTTTCCGCAAACCATATTTTTGTATTAATATTTATTGATTATTCAAAAGTTTTAAGAATCAATTAATGAATTAATGACCTCTACAAGTTTTTTAGTTAATTTTTTT
>CAYUAG010000093.1:0-14769 GCA_964442615.1 uncultured bacterium | reverse complement strand
TCTATGGAGGCAGCAACTGCTCTAGGTTTTTTTATTTTTTTTATTTCAATAAATCTGCACTGTAACTGCCATTTGGTTTTACTCTTATTAGTAACAAAGTTTCTTTGAGCATATAAAACAACAGCATTACTACTATTAATCAAAAACAAATAAGGATTTAAAATTACATTACTTCCTTCTATTAAATGGATTTCATTTTCCCAAGTCATTCCCAGATCAAAACTCTTCATCATACTTATTCCCTGTGGGGTTTCATCTTCATAACAACATATTAAACTTCCATCATCTGAGAGTAAGAGGCTCGCAGTCCTTCCATAAATATTTGTACACTCTGGTTTAGTCCAAGTTTTTCCAGTATCATATGAACAGGTAGAATATAAATAACCGTTTTCTTCTTCAAGTAAACAATAGAGTTTGCCCTTATTTACATTAATTAGTTTTGGATTAGTGAACTGGGTTCTATAAGAATCAGGTGTTATTTTAACAACTTCTTTCCAGGTTCTGCCCTTATTAGTTGAAGAGAACAGCAAACACAACTGTTTCTCCTCTTCATTAAAAGCCTGAAAAGGAATTAATAAGGTTGATTTTCCCATATGAACTATACTACCTGTTACTTCTACTCCCTTGTATCCAGGTATGTTAATCATTCGTGGGACGGTAAAGGTTTTACCAAAATCATAAGATCGGACAAGATAAAAATTATCCCGAGAATCAATAGTTTCTGAAACGTCATTATAAACTAAAATCAGACTTTCATCTGTAAGTTTTGCTAAAAAAGGACTGCTTACCTCTAATCTACTCTGAAATACTTTTTCAGGGTTGCTCCAGGAAATACCATTATTATTTGACCTTTGATATAAAAAATTTCTATTAGTAAAAAATGAGTCTGACATACTATTATAAAAGACAATAAGCTCTCCAGAATCAAATGTAGCTCCTGTAATATCCATAACGGGTGTTTCAAATTCAGTTATGGTTACGATCTGTTTCTGATTGGAAAGATATTGTTTAATTTTTGAACAGTAAAACAATAGTAATACTAATAACAATATTCCCAAAATTCCTTTTCGCATAATTTTTCCCTTCTATTTATTGAATAGCATTATATTTTCTCTATATTAATTTTGATTAATCATTTTAGCTGCCTCAACTACATATAGACTAATAAAAAAAATCAAAAAACCCACAACCAAGCCCATAATCAATATTATACCAACTAAAGCTATCATATCTTGTCTCAGGCTTTCTCTCTTTTTTTTTATTAAGTTTTGAATCAACACATCAACAAAAATTTTCCCTGTAAAAATAATAAAAAGAGCTATCCCGATTGTCACTCGTATAAAGCTCACTGGAGTTTGAGATGCATGCCTAATGGGTAATAAAAGCCATATAATTACTCCCCATTTAAAAATCTCTAAAAAAGTACCTCCCCACCTTTTTATATAAGCTATTTGTTTATTCATAATTAAGTTTCCATATCTCTAAAAAAACTCATATTTGAAGCTTCAAGCCAGAAAGCATCTTTGATATGATTTAATTTTTTATTATATCCAGTTACAGAAATAACATCAAAACGACAATCAACATCATATATCTTTTTAGATTGTAAATACCCCATAGCAACTCTTCCTATTTGACGTTGCTTGGTTAAATTAACCCGATCCTCAGGTTCTCCAAATTCTCCCTTTAATTTTGTTTTTACTTCCACAAAAACAATCTCTCCCCCCTTTTTTGCAATAATATCTATCTCCCCTCTTTTAAAACGGTAGTTTCTCTCTAAAATTTCATATCCCTTTTTCTCCAAAAACCGAGCAGCTTCCTCCTCTCCCATTCTACCAACACTCTGTCTGTATCCTTTCTTCAAATCAATTCCACCCCCTTATTGTAAAAGATTTGCGGTGTATTTCACACTTTCCATATTTTCTTACAGCCTCCACATGCTGCTTTGTGCCGTAACCTTTATTAGAAGCAAAATTATACTCTGGAAATTTCTTATCATAATCAATCATTATTCTGTCTCTTGTAACCTTTGCCACAATTGAAGCTGACGCTATAGAAAAACATAGCTCATCTCCCCCTATTATTCCGGTTTGATTATAATGATTTTCCGGTAAGGTTAATCCATCAATTAAAAGATGTTCAGGATGCTTATTAAGTTTTTCAACTGCCATCCGCATTGCCTTTAGGGTAGCCTGATAAATGTTAATTCGATCAATCTCTTTTTCATCAACTATACCTATTGCAACTGTCATTGCCCTCTCTTTTATCTCATGGAAAAGTTTTGTTCTGCGTTTTGATGATAATTTTTTTGAATCTTTAATCCCAGTTATAAAGATATCAGGCGGGAAAATAACAGCTGCTGCAACAACAGGACCTGCTAATGGTCCGCGTCCAGCTTCATCTATACCAGCAACATAAAATATACCCTGACCCCAGAGTCTCTTTTCATAATGTAATAAAGATTGTATACGCTGTTTTTCTTTCTTATTATTAACCTTGCTTTGCATAATTCAACCTTATCATTTCCCATTTCAAAACCTTGAATATTCTTATCCTAAGTTATTTATTTCCCTATGCATAAAAAATTTTTGTTAAAATTCCTGAAAATATTTTATAATACCTTAGGAGTGATAGGTTGTCTTTACTAATCTTTATCCAATATAAACATTAAGAGACATTGATTAATACTTCATATCCTTTAACTGCTTTACCAAATCTTTCTCTTCTCGTTTGGATAAAGCTCTATCCTTCTCTGTTAGTCGGCAAATTAAAATATCTCTACCATTTTTTTCGAGATGACTAATTGTTACATCATAAGGTTCAAGAATAGTGAGCACCTTTGGAAATAGGTCATATTCTAAAGGATATGCTAGACAAATCAAAGTAGCTACCGCAATTAAATTACCATTCTTGGAAGGAATATTTGTGATATTTGAGAGTACAATAATTTCATCTTTACTTTCATTCTGTTTTGTAAGCATTTCATAAGCAATTTTTATATGAGATATCAATTCATTCTCATTAGCACTTACTCTAAAAAAATCTTCAATGCTATAATATAATTCCCTGATGAGAGTTTTATCAATGTTTCCTAATTTTACTCTAATTGATTTAAGTTTAGTAACATCAATAGTTCTCATTCCTTTATCAAAGTCTCTGTAATCCCCGATAGCCGAAGTTATTTTTTCTTGAATAATTTTATAAATAGTTTCTATGTTATCAAAATCCGTAGTGGCAACACGAAGGTCAATAATAAATACCGAAGTTTCACCATACAATTTAGGAGGTTTAACAGCAAGTATATTAAAAGATTTTAAAGAACTTAATCTATCCAAGGTGGTATTTACAATTTTCTTTTTTGAATCTTTATCAGCTTTAAATACAATTATCACTTTAAAATCAATAAATAAATCAGTCGAATTGCAAACAGCATGGTATACTTGGGGTCTATTTGTGGATTGAGTCTCTTTTATCAAAAGAGGAATGATTGCCCGAGCATACTGTTCAAATCCTCCTATTGATTCAATCCACTGAGCACGATCCCTTCTCTTGTTCAAAACCATTTTATCAAAACTTTTTTCAAGTTTTTTCTTTTCTTGCTCAGTTAAAGGCTGACCTGAAGAGTTTACGAATTCTATACGGTAAATAGATACTCCATCATCAGTAGTAAACTCACGATTGTGTTTCAATTTATAATTTGGATTTGTAAGTTCAATGGTTTTCAAGCAGTCTTCAAGATATAACATCTGTGCAGGACCAGAAACAGTCACACCAGTAAAGATACCCTCTTTTTTTGTCTCAAAATTTGATATTTTAAGATGAATAGTGTTTCCAGTTTTTCTGACTTTTTTGTAAAATTTATAATTTGTTAATATTTGATCAGCAATATCTTTTACTTTTCTATTCTCTATATAATCACGCGATCGAGCCGCAAAATATTTAACAGCTTCACCATTCAAACCAATAATATTAATTAAATCATCTTCTTGGTATATCTTCTCTATATACTCTATAACCTGACTATAAATCTCTAACTTCTTGATTTCCTCACTAAGAAGATAGGTTTTTGCCTGGGTACCAATGGCTGCATGATGAATTTTCGAGATGATTGTATCACTCTGATTACATATTTCTTTATCTTCCTCTTTAGTTTCAGTACGTATTCCTATTAAAATAATACCAAGGTCCACATCATCCCACTTCATTGAGAAACCTTTTGTAAAATAAATATTCCAACCCATTTCATGAAAAATACCAGAACAGGTATCATGAAATCCTGGCCAATCAGCCCCAAGAACACCAAATGTAGTTACACTAGGTGACTTTGGATCTCTAAATGCCTTTGAGGTCACTGTTAATATTTTCTTATCATTACTCTTCTTCCAATCATCAAGTAGTTTGATAACCATGGCACGTTGAGCGCTTACAGGAAAATATTGCTGAGCATCATTAATAAAATCAATATATTGGGAAATTTCTTTATTAGATAGCTTTAAAGAATATTTTTCAAGTTCTTTCTGAATTTCTTCTAAAAATTTATCCATTATTTTAAAGATAAAGAATTTACAATAAAACTCAAGTCTTTTTCACCTTAATTGTTATAGCATGTTTTACCATTCCAAAAATCATGTAAAAGAGTCAAGTAATCAGATAACAAACGTGTAATCAAAAAATTATCCCGAACACTCTCAATTGCATTTTTTCCAATCGATTCTGCCATTTGGGGTTCCTTAAGTAAATCAACTATTCTATCAGCAAATCCTTGTAGATCATCTGGTTCAAAAAGAAAACCACTGCTCCCATTTTTGATCTGTAAAGGAATACCTCCGATATTAGAAGCGACAACCGGTTTACCCTTCCATAATGCTTCTGTTACTGTCAGACCAAAACCTTCACGCAAAGACTTTTGAATTATAACATCAGATATCCTCTGAAGTACATTTACTAAAATATCACTTTCAGCTGTTAATAAGATTACATCATCCTTGTCTTCGAGTTTCTCAACCTTTTTTGTCACCTTTTTAAAAAACTCAAGCCCTTCCGGATCATCGGATGCCATACTTCCACAAAGTATAAGCCTGCAATCAATTTTTTCCTTTACCAATTGAAATACTTTTAACACTCCCAGCTGATCTTTCCATTTATCAAATCTTGATATTTGGGTAATAAGTGGTTTGTCAGTCTTTAAAGCAAATTTTTTTATGGTTTTATTAACAACATTTTTATCTAATGGAATATTTTTAGAAGAGAGAGGATCAATAGCTGGAATTATAATCTGCTGTTCTACTGGTACATCTCCCCTTAAATAAGAATGATTCGAAACAATTATCTTATCATATTTTAATAAAAAATTCTTAAAATAATCCCAGAGCTCCTTATGAGGCGCCGAAAGATCTATATGACACCTCCAAATCCAGGGTTGAATCTTTTGATAATAATCTATAAGAGGTAAAGGTTGAGGGTCATGTACAATCACACAATCATGATCAATATGAGTATAAACTGAAAAATCTTCATTTGTTAAAGTATATAATCCCTTTTTAATGGAAGTAAAATTTAAATCCTCACCTTGCAAAGCATTATGGAATTTCTTGGTAATACCAAAAAAATCCGGATTACCATGTAAAATTCTCCACCCAGCACGTAATCCTATATCATTCATCAAAGGTACTAAAGCATGCAATATTTCTGCAACTCCCCCACCTTGATAGGTAGAGTTTATATGTATTACATGTTTACCATAAAGATCTCTTGCTTTCTTAAAAATTTTCCATAATTCTTCATCAGATATAATATGTCTGTAATCTTCTAAACGTCTCATTTTGTAATTCCTTATTACTAAATTTTAAAATTTTACACATTTTATAATAAAAGCAATAACAATGCCACTATTTAATAAATAAAGAAATCATCTTACTTGAAAATCAATTAAATCTATAATAATTATGATTATTCAATTAACTGATAAAATATTTTAAGAAAAGTAAGAAATTTATACAATATTGCAAAATTTTTTTTTCACATAACAAATTTTTCTTTAATAACCTTGCAGTTATTAACTGAATTCTTTACATTATAAAAAGTATTACTTAAAGAAACGCATTAACAATTTATGAATACTGAATGGAAAAATATTGAAACAATACTTCCTATGGTAAAACGTCCTGGACGGTATATAGGGAATGAAATAAACATTATCCGAAAAAAGAATGACAAATCAATAAAAGTCAGATTTGTTTTAGCCTTTCCTGATGTGTACGAACTTGGCATTTCTAATACTGGATTACAAATTCTTTATCATATCCTTAATCAAGAAAAATGGATAAGTGCTGAGCGTGTTTACTCACCCTGGAAAGACATGGAAGTAAAATTGCGCGAGAAAAAAATCCCCCTCTACTCTCTGGAAACAAAAGATTCAATTAAAAATTTTGATGTTCTCGGTATAACACTTCAATATGAACTCTTATATACAAATATAATTAATATGCTTGATCTTGCCCAAATCCCGATTTGGCAAAAGGATAGAAAAGAAGACTCTCCCCTGGTTATTGCTGGTGGACCCTGCTCATACAATCCCGAACCAATCAGCGACTTTCTGGATTGTGTAGTGCTGGGTGATGGAGAAAAGGTAGTTATTGAAATTGCCCAGGTAATTAAAAAAGCAAAAAACAATAAACTATCCCGTCAGGATACATTAAAAGCTCTCTCAACGGTAAAGGGAGTGTATGTTCCCTCATTCTATGCAGTAAATTCAAATCACCAAAATAAAAAATACATTCATCCAATCAATAAAGATATTCCTGATATAATTAGAGCCCGAATTGTAACTCAATTATCCCAAAACTCCTACCCTTACAAACCACTGGTCCCTTTGATAAACGTCCCCCAAGATAGATACTCAATAGAAATAATGAGAGGCTGTACAAACGGCTGTCGATTTTGTAATGCAGGTATTATCTATCGTCCCCTAAGAGAAAAAACCGTTGCTGACATTCTGGAATTAGTAAGAAAAGTAATAAACAGTACCGGGTATGATGAAATATCTCTAAGTTCACTTTCAACTCTAGATCATTCCAATATCTTTGAACTCTTAGTAAAATTACATAAGTCCTTAAAAAATAAAAATATTTCTCTATCCTTTCCCTCTCTTCGGGCAGACTCTTTCAATGAAGCAATAGCAAACATCTGTCTTGATTTCAAACAGGACAGACTAACTCTTGCGCCTGAGACAGGGACTCAAAGATTACGTGATGTAATTAACAAGAATCTTACCGACGAGCAGATATTTAAAACAATAGAAATAGCTTTTAAAAATGGATGGTCTCGAGTAAAACTCTATTTCATGATAGGTCTTCCAACAGAAAAGGAAGAGGATATTCAAGGTATTGTTGATTTTACTCATCAGGCAGTAAACCTTGCAAGAAAATTTAGGAAAAAAAGAATTCACCTTGCAATATCTCCTTTCTCACCAAAACCATGGACACCTTTTCAATGGGAAAAATGGGATGGTGTAGATTCTCTACAAACAAAAATCAAATACCTTCAGAAAAAAATAATCCACCCACAGGTTAAAATGTCATGGGAAGATATCAATGTTTCAAAACTTGAGACCATACTTGGCCGGGGTGACAGAAAACTATCTAAAGTAATTTTTGAAGCATGGAATAGAGGGGCTACATTTGACAGCTGGACTGATCAATTTGACTTTAACAAATGGCTTACTGCTTTTAATAACAATAATATTAAAATGGAAGATTATTTATCAGAAAAGTCAATTGAAGATCCCCTCCCCTGGGACCATCTTAATAAAGGTATTACAAAATCATTTCTGCTTAATGAAAGGAATAAGGCATATCTAGCCCATAAAACAAGTGACTGCAGAAAATCAAGCTGTAACAAATGTGGTCTCATGGATAATCCTGTGTGTAAAAAAATTATAGCTAAAAAAAATATTACCACTAAGAATTCTATTAAAAAAGATATCTCCTTTTTCAAGAAAAATAAAATGAATAATCAAATTAATACTATTGTATATCCAGTCAGAATATCCTATGCAAAAAATTCAGAACTGCGCTTTACTTCTCATCTTGACACCATCCGTATTTTCCAGCATAGTCTGCGTAGAGCAAAAATTAACCTCGCCTATTCACAAGGCTTCCACCCCAGACCCAAAATTTCACCTGGTCCTCCACTTCCACTTGGTCTCTGCAGTTCCAATGAATATCTTGATACTCAACTATTAAACAGTTATCCACCTGACCTTAACGAACAACTGAATGAATACCTTCCACCCGGTATTACTATTTTAAAATCAAAAATGATAACAAAAAAAACACCCTCTTTGACCAGTATAATATCATTGGCATCTTACTGTGTTACCTTTAATTATCAAATTAACGTGTATAATTTACAGGAAAATATTTCAAAAATCCTAAAAAGTAACACTCTAAAGGTTACCAGAACTAAAAAGGGGAAACAAAAAACAGTGGATATTCGAACCTTTATAGATAAACTATATATTGAAAACAATACCCTATTCTTTTCCTTGAAATATATATCTCAAAAAACTGCCAGAGTAGATGAAATCTTAAATCATATTATTCATAACTACCCTGAATCAAAAGGGCTTATAGAAATTAAACGTACTGGTCTTTATATAAAAAAGGGAGAATCACTCATAACTCCTATGGAAGCTCAGTAGAAAGGAATTTTAATTATGAAAAAAGAAATTATAATTAATGCATCAATAGACGAAACCAGAATTGCAATTTTAGAAGAAAATCAATTAACAGAACTATACGTGGAAAGACCTGATACTATGAGAATGGTTGGTGATATCTATTTAGGAAAAATTGAAAATGTTGTCAAAGCAATTCAAGCTGCTTTTGTAAATATAGGATTAAAACAAAATGGTTTTCTTCCTTTTACTGAAATTGGAAAAGAATATTTTGCTTTAACAGAAAAAGTTGATTCAACTAAAGATAAACGAAAGACGGACAAACAAACTCAAGCACAAAAATTCAAACTAAAACCGGGACAAAAAATACTTGTTCAAATAACTAAAGAGCCCATTTCAACCAAAGGTTCAAGATTAACCTCATCAATCTCTTTGCCCGGGCGTTACCTTGTTCTTATCCCTAACGAAAACCACATTGGTATTTCCCGAAAAATTAAAAACCGAAATGAGAGGCAGCGTTTAAGAAGAATATGTAAAAGCCTGCAGCCTAAAGGCTTTGGTCTTATTATCAGAACAGTTGCTATTGGGAAAGAAATTCAGCCTATCAAATCAGACCTTGAAAACTTATTAAAAACCTGGGATAAAATTGAAAAAAAAGCCAGTGACGCTACTCCACCAAATCTAATTTATAAAGATATGGGTTTTACATCCAGTCTTATCAGGGACCTTTTTTCACCAGATATACATAGAGTTGTTGTTGATTCCAGAAAATTATTTCGAGAGATAAAAAAATATCTTAAAGAAGTCTCTCCCAACCTATTGGAAAAACTGGAATTTTACAAAGAAAAAAAGCCAATTTTTGACTCTCTTCCTTTCCATTCCTTACCTATTGAGGATGCAATTGAAAAAAGTCTTTCCAGAAAAATTTGGATCAGAGGAGGAGGTTATATTATATTTGACCAGACAGAAGCAATGGTGGTAATAGATGTAAACAGTGGTAGTTTTGTTAGTGAAAAAGATCAGGAAAAGAATGCTCTAAAAACCAATATTGAAGCTGCAAAAGAGATTACTCATCAACTTAGATTAAGAGACCTGGGAGGTATAATTGTAATCGATTTTATAGATATGTCACAGAAAAAAAACAGGGAGAAACTAGTAGCTAACCTAAATAGTGAACTTAAAAAAGACAGAGCAGCGTTTGATATTTTACCTATGAGTGATTTTGGTGTAGTGGAATTAACCAGAGAACGAGTACGCCCCAGTCTTTTATATCAATACAGCGAACCATGTCCCAGATGTAACGGAATAGGCAGGGTCTCGGCAAAAAGTACAATTATAACTAAAATTGAACGCGGAATTCAGAAAATCAAATATAATAAAGGACAGCGGCGTTTAGTTTTAAAAATTCATCCTGATATGGCAGATTATCTTACCAAAGGATTTAACAACCACAAAAATCGTTTGATTCGAAAATATTTTATCAATCTAAAAATAATTCCTACCATTGAAATGGATGATAAAGAATTTGAATTAATTCCTAAAAAAGATTATAAGAAAGAGAAATGAAAAACAAATTAATACTAATACTGATTCTTTTGGTGATATTGATTCTACCTTGCTTGTACACAGGGTGGACTCATCCCTGGTTAAATATTGAAGAATGCTTACAAAATCCCAAAAAATATGATGGAAAACTCATTACAGAATATTGGGAAGCTAAAATTGGTGAAATTTATTCAGATGGTTTTCAACTTATTCAACGCCATGCTCCTTCTATCAGAGTTTATTGTGATACCACCGGCCTGAAAACAGGTGAATTTGTAGGATTGAAGGCTTTTTTCAATAAAAACGGATATCTTAGAGCAGAAAAAGTAACCATGGCCCACAACAGAAAATATAAAATATGGCTTTCCGTTATACCGGTAATATTTGTCTTATTTTTGTTTATCCGGTATTTTAATTTTAATCTAAAAAAAATTCAATTTGAATTGAGATATAATGCCTGATTTAATAACTCACATAGCTTTTACCCATCTGGTAAAACGTCCTTTTGAATTAAAAGGAAATGACGAAAACATGTTACCTTTTAGAGTACTTCTTTATCTTGGAACCATACTCCCTGATATTTTAACCAGACCATGGTATATTATTTTTCCTGCCACCAAGCCCTGGACCGCCTGTCTTCATACTCCATTTTGTGCAATACTTTTCTCTGGTTTACTCACTCTGTTTTTTGATCCTTCAATCCAAAAAAAAATTTTTCTTAATCTCTCTGCAGGAGTTATTCTCCACTTTTTTCTTGACTCCTTCCAACATCAAATTATTGGTTCCAATTACTGGCTTTTTCCATTTTCATGGCAGCATGTTGGTTACGGTCTCTTCGATCCCGGTGAGATAATTCCTCTTATTCCACTTTGGATAGTTATTATACTTATATTGGAAATCATTATTTATTTATTTAAAACACAAAATAAAAGTAATAAATTATAAAATTTTTTAAGTCCAAATTATTTTTTTTCTTGGTGGCTTGGTGTTTTTGGGTGAATTCTTTAATGTATCGTGTGTAGAGTTGCCATAGAATAACACCGTATACATAATTTTTGATTTTTAAAATATGGTTGAAAGATGTGTTGAATAATTTATAAAACTACAATTTAAAAAATTAAGGAGAAAAAAATGAGTATTAACATCACAAGTTCAGCCTTTAAGCACGGCGACCTGATCCCGGTTAAATACACTTGTGATGGGGATAATATCTCTCCACCGCTTACCTGGAATATGGTGCCTGATAGTACAAAAAGTTTAGCCCTGATCAATGATGATCCTGATGCTCCTATGGGTATCTGGGTACATTGGGTAATGTATAATCTACCCCCCCAGGCTAATCAATTAGAAGAAAATATTCCTACCATAGAAAATCTTAAAAATGGAGCTGTTCAAGGTATTAATGATTTTAAAAATATTGGTTACGGAGGTCCCTGTCCACCGGGTGGAACCCATAGATATTTTTTCACATTATATGCACTGGATACAATACTCGATTATATAACTAAGGCAACAAAATCACAATTATTAAAAGCTATGGAAGATCATATTCTTGATAAAGGAGAATTAATGGGAAAGTACAGTAGATAATCCATTATGGTCCTTTACCTAAAATTTAAAATTTCTGATTACCCTGAATTAATTAACATAAAGGAGACATACTCATGTCACTATATCTGGTAAGACATGGTAGATATCTCTCTTCTGATCAAGATCCTGAAAAGGGATTATCTCAATATGGATCCGAAGAAATTAAACGAGTAGCCAATCAAATTAAAAAATATCAGCCTAAAATCTCCTGTATTAAACATAGTGGGAAAAAAAGAGCTCTTCAGACAGCTCAAATACTTGCATCCGTATTAAATCCGGATATAAATATTCTGGAAATCAAAGTAATTAATCCCCAGGATGAGGTTAAAAATTTTGCCGATACTATCGATACTAACAAAAATGAAATGTTGGTTGGTCATCTGCCTTTTATGGAAAGACTGGTTTCATATTTGATTACTGGTTCCCCTGATAATACAGTATTAAAATTCTCAAATGGAACAGTAGTGTGCCTTGATCTGGAATCAAGGGAGTGGGAAATAAAGTGGGCTGTTTTACCCGGAGTAGAATAACTATTTCTTAAGAAAAAAAATCAGACATGTTTATCTAAACCTTCGGATCAAATAAACATGAGATAACCAATACTTGGCTGTATGAAAACCAAATAAATAAAATATTTCTTGTTGACATTTTGGGATTAAATTATTAATATAAAATGTTTATGATTTATTTTTAATTAATTTATGTATGGTTATGAGTTTTGATAAACCTTCCAGGTTTTTAAAACCTGGAAGGTTTGGATAATTTAAGGAGTCATAACTAAAATTGACAGAAGTACCTAAAATCATTCCTAAATTAGTAGAAAAATTCCAGCACAACCTGAAGGAATACAAAAATCCCAAATACCATGAAACCCACATCAGAGTAGAGTTTGTCAATCCATTTTTCAAGGCCCTGGGATGGGATGTTACCAATGAAGCCGGGTATGCTATGGCCTACCGGGATGTTATTCACGAGGACGAAGTAAAAGTTGGAAGTACCACTAAGGCGCCAGACTATTCCTTTCGAGTTGGCGGCACGAGAAAATTCTTTCTGGAAACCAAGAAACCATCCATTGATCTCAAACATGATCCTTCTCCGGCTTTCCAACTGCGCCGCTACGCTTACAGCGCCAAACTGCCTGTCTCCATTCTTACCGATTTCGAAGAGTTCATTGTTTTTGACTGCCGGATAAAACCAAATATAAATGACAAATCGTCTTTGGGACGTGTCATGTACCTTACCTATGAGGAGTACATGGATAAATGGGAAGAGATTGTTTCCATATTTTCAAAGGATTCAGTTCTTCGGGGAGATTTTGACCGGTTTATCGAAGGTACCAAAAAGAAACGAGGTACAGCAGAAATTGATAAGGATTTTCTGGAAGATCTGGACCGCTGGCGTATTCTGTTAGCTCGGAATATCACCTTACGGAATCCGTCTTTATCCCAGCGAGAAATTAACTGGGCCGTGCAGCTTACTATTGACCGGCTTATTTTTCTGAGGATGAGTGAAGACCGGGGTATCGAAAACCAGTACACTCTGCAGGCATTACAAAATGGTACCTGTGTATATTCCAGATTAGTGGAAATTTTCTACCAGGCAGATGAACGGTATAATTCAGGATTGTTTCACTTCCAGGAAAAAGACGGCCCCCATCCTGATGAATTAACTCCTGATTTGAATATTGATGACAAAGTGGTTAAAGAAATTGTAAGCGAACTTTACTATCCCAAATGTCCCTATGAATTCAGTGTGCTGCCTGTGGAAGTATTGGGTCATGCCTACGAACAGTTTTTAGGTAAGGTGATCCGGCTCACTGAAGGGCATAGAGCCAAAATTGAGGAAAAGCCTGAGGTGCGCAAGGCCGGAGGTGTTTATTACACACCCAAGTACATTGTGGATTATATAGTAAAGAATACTGTGGGGAAATTAGTGGAAGGGAAATCACCCAGAGAGGTGCAGTATCTGCATATCCTGGACCCGGCTTGTGGTTCCGGTTCTTTCCTGTTAGGAGCCTTTCAATATCTAATGGACTGGCACCTGGACTGGTACACGAAAGAATACCATAAAACCAGTACTATTCCAACTGTTCTTCCGGATAAAGGAAAACGAAAGAAAAAGTCCGATCCCCAGGCAATTTTTCAGGGTCAGGGTGGGGAGTGGCAGCTCACCACTGCGGAAAAGAAACGGATTTTGACCAATAATATTTTTGGGGTGGATATTGACGCCAATGCCGTGGAAGTGACCAAGCTGTCCTTACTTCTTAAAGTACTGGAAAACGAATCTAATGAGACTATTAATTCCCAGCTGAAGATGTGGCACCAGCGGGCTTTGCCTAATCTGTCCGGCAACATCAAGTGTGGTAATTCTTTAATCGGCCCGGATTTCTATGAACACCAGCAAGCAGCCCTGTTTGATGAGGAAGAAGCTCTGCGCATCAACGCTTTCGATTGGGAGCGTGAGTTCCCGGAGATTTTTAAAAATGGTGGTTTTGATGCGGTGATCGGTAATCCGCCGTGGATTGATATAAAAGGGATGGACCAACAAGAAGTTAATTATTTTTTTAGTAAATACAATACAACTCAAAATAGAATGAATATTTATGCTACTTTTTTGCATATAGGTGCTATAATTGTAAAATCTAATGGATATTTGGGATATATTACACCTAATTCTTTTTACACACAGAGTTCTTATTCTTTATTAAGGAAATTTCTTATTAATGAAATGAAACCAATAAAAATTGTACGAATGCCAGATAAAACATTCCAAAATGTAAATATTGAATCAACAATAACAATTTTTTATAAGGCTACAGAAACTAAAGCGGATGTACATATTTTTCATGATGATGATACTTTAACAATGATGGATTTTAAAAAAGCATCATCTAATAAACGTATTAATGTAAAAAGATGGGTAAAAAGTAAAGACAATATATTTAATATATTTGTTAG
>CAYUAG010000092.1:0-14905 GCA_964442615.1 uncultured bacterium | reverse complement strand
TCTTTTCTATCCTCCCAGGTCCTCACCACTCTTCCCAGTACATCATAAATCTGAACGGTTACCTTAGAAGCTTTGGGGAGAATGTATGGTATGTTTGTCTCTGGATTAAAGGGATTGGGATTGTAAATTTAAAGAATAAGGTGATAGATAATAACACCTATACGTACCATGATATGAGACGAACATGTAAAAATTATATATGAGTTAATTCTTTACTAAGCAACCTCTAATTACATCTTCCAACTGATATTATAACGGCAATACTTGCCACCTTTAGCCCGGCATTCTTCTTCTATAATGTTTACCTCTTTTGCTCCGCACATTTTAAGAGCTTCTTTATACCACCCGATGATAGTAAGGCAGTCAGGAACAGAAAATGTTTCTGCATCATAGGTGGTCATTATTCCAGATGTTTCTCCGGTAGGTTCATACTCACGATGTCCAACATTATAGTAGAAAGAATAAATTGTGTTTGCTTGTGCCATAAAACCTTGAGGATCATTGGATTTGAGAAAAGTCCGGTGAGATTCAGATAAATTTTTTCGAGCAGATTTTGCCCCTATCTTTTTGAAAATTTCAGGTTTTCCATCTCCAAGTATGTTTACAATAGCTTTGTCCAATCTTTCTGCGATCTCAAAAGGATACCATCCTGCAGATATAAGAATATTTTTAAAAAATTTTTGGTCTTCATCAGATAAAGAATTTAGTACTTTGTTCCAGCCTTCTTTACCAAAATTCTCTTCAACAAAAGCTTTACGGGAGGTAAGAATAGTACCTCTAATTTCCATAACCATACATTACCTCATGTCTTAAATTAAAAATAAAATTTATGATCAAAAAATAATTATTTATTATTTTCAATTATTAAGATTATAAGAAAAAATTATGCCATTTTTTCCTGTTCACCAAAAGATCTGCCATAAATAAATTCATCCATATTAAAAGGCCAGGTATCTTCAGTTATAAATTCAGCTAGGTATTTACCCAATGAAGGTCCTAACATAAAGCCATGACCGCACATGCCCACTGAACAATAGAAACCATCTATCTCAGTTTTACCAATAAGGGGATTACCATCAGGAGTCATACAGTATGATCCAGCCCATTGCCTTAAAATGGCAACATTTTCAAGTGCTGGTACAATTCGGCTCATTCGTCTGGACATCTCTTGAAGGAATTCAAGACTTGAGTCAGTATTTTTACCTGGGATAAGCTTTTCCGGTGTATAACAGCCAATAAACTGACCGGTTATACGTTGGACAAAATAACCTCCGTCAGCACGATAATCAACCAGCATGGGAATTTTTTGATATTTAACTGCTTCTGTTATTAATGCTTCATGTCGTTCTGGTTCAACTGGCAGTTCCAGTCCAACCATTTTACCAATTTCTTTAGCCCAGGGTCCAGCAGCATTTAAAATAATGGGAGCGGAAAAAGTATCTCCTTTAGAGGTAGTTACAGAGTCTAATGTTCCATTTTTAGTATTGATCTTTTTTACTTCTGTATTAATTAAAATCATACCGCCATTTTTTTCAATCCCCTCTGAATACCCTTTTACTACCAGAAAAGGATTGGCCTGTCCGTCTGTTGCACACCAGACTCCACCAATAAGGTCTTCGATATTTAACATGGGAACAATTTTTTTACACTCTTCAGGACTTAAAAAATTTACCTCAAGACTAAATTGTTTTTGAATTTTTATATTATTTTTAAAAATTTTTACTTTCTCTTCATCATAGGCTAAAAACAAATAACCTGAGTGTGCCCACTCAATATTAAAATCAAATTCATCTTTTAAGTTTTTAAAAATATTAACTGATTCCATGGCTGTTTTAATGGAGGTTGGGGTTGAGAACTGCTGTCGAATACCAGTAATACAGCGACCAGTTGAACCAGCAGTAAGATAGTCTTTTTCAAGTAGTAGTACCTTTACTCCTTTTTGGGAAAGGTAGTAACCAGTAGCAGTGCCAATTATACCACCACCAATTATTATGGTATCAAAATTTTTATTCATGCTCTCCCCCCAATAATTCTTTTATCGGTATGGAGATCAAAGGAGGTCTGGTTGAAGTGCTTTTAATATCAACTGAAGATTTTCCTGTTTTTTGGATTAGAATGCGAGTAACCAATTGCCCGCATGTCCGTCCCTGGCAGGGCCCCATTCCTATATGAAGAAATCGTTTCAACTGTTCAGGATCAGTAATTCCACTATCAATGGCTTGTTCAACTTCTTCAAGAGTAATGTCCTGACACCTACAAATAATTATATTTTTTTTGGTTTTTTTGCTACTCATTTGGGATCCTCCGGAAAAAACGAATATCCATTGTTAGAGATTTATCCATAGCAAGGGTTACAATCGGAGTTCTGTCCTGAATCTTGGCATTTCTTACTTTTACTACTTCACCCTCACCGCATTTCTCACCACTTCTATTAAGAAGAACTACTTTTTCTCCTTTTTCAGGTAAAGGACGAAACTCATAAGGTACACTCACTGTAGCTTGGTTTGCATCATAGGTTTTATCAAGGAGAAAAATTGCCAGTCCTGGGCAGTTGGCTATACACATACCACAACCATTGCACTGGTCAAAATCGACCTCAGGAATATTATTAATTGATCCCATAATAGAGATTGCATTCCTGGGACAGCTTTCCACGCAGGGATTACAGGGAATTTTCTGAATACATTCAATTACTGCTACCGGTCCTTTTTGGAAACGTTCCTCAGAGGGCGTTTTTATATCTTTCTTATTAAGTACACCTGTCTCAAGATAATCCATTACTTGTCAATCTCCTCAAACATTTTCTTCTCACCTTTACGTATATTCTCACCAAATGGTCCTTCCCTTAATTCTTTTAGACTATTTTTAACAATTTTTTTTGATTTTGCTATTTCAGGAGAGGAACCTTTAAGTTTTTCCACTGTATCAAGACCTGCAAGTCTTCCTTCCAACATAGCTGAACTGGCTTCTTCTATGCTGGCAGCATCACCTGCTACATAGATACCTTTAACTGAGGTTTCCATACTCCGATTTCTCACTGCCACTTCACCGCCAAGTTCAGGAATATTTTTCATTGTACATCCAATTTGTGAAAAAATTTCAGTAGATGGATTCAGCCCCACAGAAAGACAAATAGTATCTACTTTAATATCTTTTTCACTTCCTTTAACTGGTTGCCAATTTTCGTCTAATTGTACGATAGTAGCTCCTTCAACGTAATCTTTACCTATAGGCTCTTTAATCGAATGGCGGGTAAGGATAGGAACACCACAGCGTCTTAGTTTTGAAGCATGAACCTGATAGGCACCAATGGTTGGCAGGGCTTCCACAACACAGGCTACATCAACACCAGCCTGAAGGAGCTGGTAAGCAACAATAACTCCAATATTACCTGCCCCAACCATGAGTACCCGTTTACCAGGCATAATTCCATAGACGTTCATTAATGTCTGTACCGCACCTGCCCCATAAATACCAGGAAGATCATTATTGGGAAAACTCAGCATTTTTTCTGAAGCACCAGTAGCAACGATAATCTTTTTTGCCTTAATCATATGAAGTCTATGATTTTTAATCACTGCTAATTGATAGTGAGGATAGTACCCTATTACCGGAGTTTCAGTAAAAATTGTAACTTTATCACTCAGTTGATCTACAAGTTTTTCCCCAATATCAATTCCACGGGTTTTAGCGTAGTGCTCTTTGGAACCGAAGAACATATGGGTTTGTTTGATTAACTGCCCACCAATTTTGCTGTTTTCTTCAAAAATCATAACCTTAGCTCCAAAACTGGAAGCAGATATGGCAGCTGATAATCCTGCTGGACCTGCCCCAATAATAGCAACGTCTGTTTCAAGAGTGGGTATGCTTCTTCTTGTATAGTCAGCTCTGGGTTTCTGAGTATTGAGTATGCCCCATCCAGTCTGGCTTTTGACCTCCATACCTGGTTCAGCCATAACCATGCAGGTTTTTACATTGGGTATGTCATCCACCTGCATCATACAGGATGAACATTTACCAATAGCACAGAAAAAACCTCTGGGCCTTTCAAGTTTGGGACTATAGCTTAAAATTTTAATACCTGCATCATGTAAAGCTGCAGCGATTGAGTCGCCTTGATTAGCTTGAATAGTTTTTCCATCAAAGGTAAATGTTATAGTTTTCTTTTTTTCAAAATCTAATATTGGATGATTTGTTATACGCATTCTATTACCTGGAAAAATT
This sequence comes from uncultured bacterium, assembly GCA_964442615.1. GTDB lineage: Bacteria > Zhuqueibacterota > QNDG01 > QNDG01 > CAYUAG01 > CAYUAG01. Next base: position 10,681 of record CAYUAG010000092.1, on the reverse strand, counting down.
TTAATATTCTTTTTAAATAAAATATTCGTCAAATGTTGACGATATGATTATACAAAATTGGTATAAAGATAATTTTTTTTTATATTAAAAGCAAGCACTTTATACCGTAAAAAATGAGAAAAAATACAGTTCTGAGAATATAGAAGGCAGAGGATAGAAGTTAGAGAATAGAAGTTAGAGAATTAGATATTACGATATTAAGTATAAAAAGTTAAGTTAAATTTTTTTTACACCACTGAACTAATTAATCTAGAGGGTGATATGAAGATGAATATTTTTATATGTTTAGTATTATTTTGTATCAGTTTCATGTATCCTATGAAGTTGATTTCACAATTAAAGAATAGTAATATTACCTTTACCTATATGACTACTTGGGGAGAAGAGGGCAAGGGAAAACTTCAGTTTAGAGAACCAAATGGAATTTCGGTGAGTCCAGAGGGGAGTATTTATATTGCTGATACTGGAAATCAGAGGATTCAAAAACTAAATTTTTATGGAGAATTCATTAGAGAAGTTGGTGGTTTTGGATGGGGTATAGAAGAGTTTGACAAACCGATTTCTTTATGCGCTAAAAACGGACTGGATGTTTATATTGCTGATTATAATAATCACCGGATAGAGCGATATGATAAAGATTTGAATTATTTAGCTTCATTTGTTACTTCTGAAGATGAATCTGAGGAATTACAATTGGGATATCCTCTTGATGTTAATATTTCCGATCAGGGTGAACTTTTTTGTCTTGATGGTGACAATGTCAGGATTTTGAAGCTGAACCTTAATGGTGAGTCCCAGTTGAGTTTTGGTGACTATGATGCTGGCAGAGGAAGACTTTACAAACCAGTAAAAATTTCTATTTTAGGAAGTAATTCAATTTATGTATCTGATCTAGAAAAACAGGCAATAATTGTTTTTGATATTTATGGGAACTATATTTTTACGATTGGGTCAGGAAAACTGGAAGAACCTTATGGAGTTTCTTTGATTGGTTCTCAATATCTTCTCATTATAGATAAAAAACAAAAATTAATTTTCATTTTTAGTATTACTGGTACTTTCATTACTCAAATTGACCGTAAAGAGTATACCGGTAAACCATTTCAGGAACCTGTAGATATATGTTCCCATAAGGATAGAATTTTTATTTTAGATAGATCGGGATGCAGGATTGATGTTTTCAAGTTTAATTTCGATAAGGGACTGTCTGAAGAATGAGACTGGTCAAGATTAATATTTTTATTTTTTTACTTTGTGGATATGTATCAGTAATTTCTCAGAGTAAGACTGATATTTCTAAAGTTCAACATACTTATATGTTAAAAGGTAATGGTAAAAGAAATTTTTTTATTTTACCCCACCATTTTATTATTCCGGGAACCCTGCATTTTTCCCCTGATACATTAAATATATTAAAGGATTGTAAGGTTGATTTTACTCGTGGTACCCTATTATTCAGGACTGCTCCGGATTCTGTCCAAATAATTACTGTCCATTATAGCAGTCTCCCTTTGGATATTAAACTTTCATATCATCATTGGAAAAGTACAGATACATTATCTGCTAAAGAGAGTGAACCGGATAAAGAAAGCATAACAATTGAAACCGCAGATAGAGCTAGAACTTTTGAAGCTGAGAATTTTAGAAAAAGTGGTTCAATTTTTAGAGGAATAAGCATTGGAACAAATCAGGGAATGAGGCTGGAGTCCGGATTGCGAATGCAGCTTTCAGGTAAGATATTGCCTTCAGTAGAAGTAGTAGCATCATTAACAGATCAAAATCTTCCTATACAACCAGAAGGGAATACCCAGAAACTTCAGGAGATAGATAAAGTTTTTGTTGAAATTAAAACACCTGGATTCAGCACCACTATGGGGGATTTTATGTTTGAGTCCGGAGAATTGAATTTTTCTTCCTATTCAAGAAAATTAAAAGGAGTAATGGGGAAAGTTGAAACTGAATATGGATTTCTGCGTTTTATGGCAGCTGCAACTAAAGGGGAATTCACCACTAATCATTTTACCGGAGAGGAGGGTAGCCAGGGACCGTATCAGCTTACTGGTAAAAATGGGGAGTTAGACATAATTGTTCTTGCAGGTACAGAGAAAGTGTGGATTGACGGGGAACGCAGAGTCCGGGGTGAGGAGAATGATTATACCATTGAATATGGTAACGGACAGATAACCTTTACCAGGAATTGTCTTATAACCGAAGATTCCAGGATAACGGTTGATTTTGAGTATTCTTCCCAGAAATTTCAAAAAGAAATTTATGGAACAGTGGGTCATGTGGATTTATTACATGACAGGGTAGGTTTGGATATTTCTTTTATAAGTGAAGTTGATGATAAAAAAAATCCTTTAGATCTGGTAATGACTGATACCTATAAGCAGATTTTAAGAAATTCCGGAGATTCTCCTGATTCTGCCTTGGCTTCCGGAGCAGAGTATAGTGGAGAAGAAAAAGGAAGTTATGTAAAAATAGATTCTGCAGGATTTAATTTTTATGAATATGTGGGGTTAGAGTCCGGAGATTACCAAGTTCGATTTTCTTATGTAGGACAGGGTAAAGGTGATTATTCTTTACAGGGGTATGGAATCTACAGGTATGAAGGTACAGGAAAGGGGGCATATCTCCCTGTGGTATTTTTACCAATGGCACAGAGTCATCAAATGACAGATGTATCATTTGATATTGGATTAATTCAGGGAATAAATTTCGGGGGTGAAATTGGGATAAGCAGTCAGGATTTGAATCTTTATTCAACCATTAATGATGGAAATAACTTAGGAGTTGCAAAGAGCGGGAGTATCAAAATTGAGAGGGAAAATATTACCTTTAAAGGAAAAAGTCTGGGGAGCTTTGAAATTAATGGTTTGATGCGCAGTATTGGAGATAATTTCAGGCCAGTTGGCAGAATTGCTGAAATTGAACACGGGAGAAAATGGGGTATAAGTGAAGGAGAATACTGGGGAGAGGATATTAGTCAGATTATTGGTATTTATAAGCCTTGGTCGGATTTTGTGATTAAGGGAGAAGCTGGATCATTTAAAAGAAATACTTTTAGTTCAGATAGAAAATCGTTTTTTACTAAGTTTGAAGAAGAAGGTATACCATATTTTAGTTACTTTACGGAATTAATTAATACGGAAAGAGAAGATTCTATATCTGGATTTTGGTTAAGACAGAATGGGGAGGTGAGAGGTGAATTATGGGGAATTAGACCATTTGTGGAGTATTTAGGTGAATACCAGCAGAGCAATATTAATGATTCTTTATATACAGGATTTCGGTTCAATGAATGGCGGGGGGGGATATTTATTGATAATAAATATATAAATTGTAATATTTCAAGAACTTTCCGCAATGATGATAAATATCAAGATGATAAGCTGCAGAAGTATTCTTTATCCAGGACTGACAGAATTAAATTTGGTTTCAAGTTTAGCAAAGATTTTTCCTCTGATATTATGTATACACATCACAGTCGGGTGTATGAGGATCCTTATGTAAAGGATAAGATTACTGACCTTGCTGATATAAAGATGAAATTTTCACCCTGGCAAAAAGCAGTTGATGGAACTTTTTTTTATAAATTCTCCTCTACTCATATTTCAGAAATGGTAATGGATACCATAAAAGTTGGCAGAGGTCTTGGATTGTACAGATATGACAAGGAATTGGATGAGCTTGTTCCAGATACAGATGGGGATCTCATACTAAGAAATATTCAGACAGGTACATTTCTTCCTGTAAATGAAGTACGAGTAGGAGGAAATTTACGTTTGAAAAGTGATCGATTTTTTGATGATCCTAAAGGATTTAAGAAATTTTTAAGTTATTTTGATACGAAAACTACTTTAAGAGTGGAACGTAAGGAAAAGGATAAAAATTTTATGGAAGTAAACCAAGCTATTTTGAAACCTCAGTGGGGCAAGGATAGCTCAACAGTATTTGGTACACTTTCTTTTTTCCAAGATTTTGAATATAACAATACTGAAAATGGTTTTTTTGTCAGACTTCGGTATAAAAATAACAGCAGTGAAAATCATCAACTTTTACAACAGGGAGTACTTGTAAGGAGAAGCGAGAAGAGTTTGAGGATAAAAGGAAATCCTTTAGATAAAATGGCAATGATGATTGAATTAAAAAACAGAAAGGAGAGTAAGGATTATGATGATAAAGCCCGGAAGGATCGTAATATTGAAGCTTATGATTGTTGGTTGGATGTATCATATCGTCCTGAACAGAAAATTGAGTTAAAGTTGAAAACACAATATGTAAGTGCTAAAAATATTTCTTCTGATCCCAATATCACTGCAACCTCCCTGTTTTTAATACCAAGTGTTAGATATGCACTATTAGGCAGGGGCCATATAAAAACAGAAGTTGAAATTGGACAAGTTAAGGCTGAACCTGCGACAAGTGCTTTACCTTATGAGATGATGTCAGGTGATCAGCCAGGAAATACCGTACGCTGGTCTGTGTTTTTTACCTATCGAATATCTGGACATATGATGGCAACTTTGAATTACCGAGGTCGAAATGAACCCTGGAGAGATAGAGTATATCAGACAGGCAAAGTAGAAGTAAGGGTCTTTTTTTAGATTTTTACCACAATGCAGATTCCAGCCTTACTGTTATTCTGGATATTCAATTGAGTTTAATACAAGCTTTAACTAAAATCAAAATTAAAACAAGGTTAAATGATTAAAAATAAAAAAATAAAATATCTATTCATTAAGTATCTGCTTTTAAATTTGATTATATTTCCTCATCTTCTTACCGCAGTTGAAAAAAAAGATGCAGTCATTATAAGAAAGATAGAATTTCACGGTATTAAAAAATTCAGTGAAAAAGAACTGATTGAGGTGTTGTCTTTTCAGCCAGGAAATAAAATGATTAAGAGTGTTGATGATACTTTTAGGGAAAAATTGGTTGCCTGGTATAATCAGAGAGGATATCTCTTTACAGTTGTAGATTCCTTAAAAACTTTTTTTTCTACTGATAGTCAATTTGTTGATTTTAATATTTGGATCAATGAGGGTGAATGCATTTATTGGGGTGAAACTAGAATTTCCGGAGTAGATGAAAATATGAGGAATAAAATCACTCGTAGTATTTTACTGCGAAAGGGAAGAATATTTAGCAGTATGGTGCTTGAAAATGATATAGATAGGATTTTGAACATACTTGAAGATAACGGGTATCCTTTGGCAAAAATTGAAATCAGCTCTTTAATCCTTAGTGAGAAAGAGAGAGGATTATTTATTGATATCGAGCTCTATATTCATAAAGGGAATTTAGTAAAAATCGACAGGATAAAGATATCAGGCAATTCAATGACCAAAGATTATATTATTATCAGGGAATCTCGTTTAAAGATTGGAGAAGTTTATTCACATGAAAAGGTACTTTCCTTGAGAGAGATTTTACAGAGAACAGGATATTTTAAAAAAGTGGAGAAGCCACAGGTTATATTTAGTAAAAATAAAGCATTAGTAAAGTTACAAGTTGAGGAGGGAACTGGTAATACTATGGATGGTATTATAGGGTATATACCAGCTAAGGGCAAGAATGATAAAGGATATTTTACAGGAAGACTTCAATTTACCTTTAAAAATCTCCTTGGTACGGGTAGGTTTTTAGAAGCATTTTGGGAGAAAAAGGATGAATATTCCCAGGCTATACGATTTGGATATGAAGAACCCTGGCTATTTGGTTTTCCTCTGCATACAGGTATCTGGTTTCATCAACAGATAAGAGATACTACCTATGTGGAAAGAAAATGGAATATATCTGCCCGGTATCAGCCCTGGGCTCCTTTATTTATCCGTTTACAAACTGGACAGAGAGCAGTTCTCCCGGATTCTATAGGCAGTATTAAGTATAATGTTCCAGAATCACATACCTGGGAGGTTAGCGGAAGTATTGATTATAACACTTTTGATGATTTGTTAAATCCACAAAGTGGTATTCATTATCATACATCCTTTACCTGGGGAAAAAAGAAAAACATTATTCCTGAGTATCTTTCCAATCAGGATGATATTAGAAAGCAGGTGAATACAAGGTCAGTGGATGTTGAGGTTGAGGTAATTTTTCCTATTTTCAGACATCAAGTACTCTATCTGGGGTTGCATGGTAAAGAGATAAAAACTGGGGATAGGTTTGTAAATATTGCTGATTTGATTAGGTTTGGAGGTGCAAAGACACTGAGAGGATATGAAGAAGATAGATTTAGCGGCTCACGAGTATCCTGGATAAACTGTGAATACAGAAGTATTGTTGGTTATCATTCCAGAATATTTCTTTTTCTTGATTCTGGTTTTTACCAGCGAAGGGAAAAAAATGGGAAAATAATAAGGGAGTATAAAATAGGTTACGGTTTTGGAATCCGCATGGAAACCAAAGTTGGAATGATTGGAATTGATTATGGATTGGGAGAGGGTGATTCTATAATGGGAGGGAAATTGCATGTTGGAGTAGTGAGTAGTTTTTAGGGTGTGGGGATTTTGTAGTGTTGGGTTTTTTAGTGGATTAAGAGAGTGTAGGTAATATCGGTGAGAACCCCCGGTTATCCACCTGTATAGACCGTAGACATGGGTTACACCTGTTCTGAGACGTAGGTAACATATTTGCAACAGTGCGTTGTCTCAAAGAAAGGAGGCAACTATGCCATGGAAAAATCCTGAAAAGGTATTTCAGAAACTCACTCCCTTAGTCCCCCTCTCTTTTGAAAAAGAGAGGAGGGAAATTTTCAAAAGTTTAATAATACCTTAAAATGAAAGTCCCCCTGACAAGGGGGATTTAGGGAGTTGATTTTAATTACAAGATATTTTTTTTTAGTAGCCCCAACGTGAATATTTTAATTTTTTGATTGTAATTTTAGTTTTTTTACTCCTTACCTAAACTTCCCCTGAATGAGAATGTTTGATCATTGAAATACCCTTATACTATAAATATTTTACTAAGTTCATTTGCATTTTTAAAAAATTGATATTAATTTTAGTTTGCATATTCAGATGAGTAAATTTTTTTAATTATTATGATTATTATTGGCTGTAGTAAAACTTTTTTTATTTTGTTTAGGATATATAAAATTACCATAACTAAATAAAGTGTTGCTGTTTGGTCTATTATCCCTTTTATGAAAAAATAGCTGGATTACATTAAATAATAAGAGGTACATATGTACAGAATAGAATCAAAAGTATCTACTAAGAGTCAGGAGTTTAAAGAAAATCAAGAAAACATGTTGAGTCTTATTGAAGAATTTAAGGATAAACTTGCTGAAGTGGAAAAGGGCGGCCCTCCCAATGCTCGAAAGAAACACAAAGATAGGGGGAAATTAACGGTTCGGGAAAGACTTGATAAACTATTTGACAGAAATACTCCTTTTCTTGAGTTTAATCCTCTGGCAGCCTACGATATGTATGATAATCAAGCGCCTGCTGCAGGAATAATAACCGGAATAGGTGTTATACATGGTCGGGAAGTACTGGTTATTGCTAATGATGCCACGGTTAAAGGGGGTACTTATTTTCCCATAACTATTAAAAAACATGTTCGGGCTCAGGAAATTGCCCTGCACAATAATCTTCCCTGTATCTATCTGGTAGATTCTGGAGGGATTTTCCTGCCTTACCAGTCCGGCACCTTTCCGGATAGAGATCATTTTGGCAGGATTTTTTCCAACCAGGCTCGATTATCCGCTCTGGGTATTCCCCAAATTTCAGCAGTTATGGGATCTTGCACAGCCGGAGGTGCCTATGTTCCTGCCATGAGTGACGAAACTGTCATTGTTAAAGAGCAGGGAACCATATTCATTGGGGGTCCACCTTTGGTCAAAGCAGCAACAGGAGAGGTTGTCACTGATGAGGAATTGGGTGGTGCAGATGTACACTGCCGCATCTCAGGAGTATCAGATCACTATGCCCAGAATGATGAACACGCTTTAAAAATTATTAGAAATATTGTAGAATGTTTAGATCCTGTAAAAAAATTTGAATTGGATTTACATGAACCGGAAGAGCCTTATTATGATCCTGAAGAGATATATGGAATTGTACCCAAAAACATACGTAAGCCCTATGATATACGTGAAATAATTGCCAGACTGGTTGACGGGAGCAAGTTTCATGAATTTAAACCCTTGTATGGACAGACACTGATCTGTGGATTTGCCCGCTTGATGGGATATCCAGTAGGTATTCTTGCCAATAACGGAGTTCTTTTTTCAAAGTCGAGTTTAAAAGGATCTCATTTTATTGAACTCTGTACCATGAGAAAAATACCTTTGGTTTTTCTGCAGAATATTACTGGATTTATAGTGGGCAAAGAATATGAACATGGAGGCATTGCCAAAGATGGGGCTAAACTGGTGCATGCTGTTGCCAATGCCCAGGTTCCAAAGTTTACGGTTATGGTAGGAGGGTCCTTCGGAGCAGGGAATTATGCCATGTGCGGAAGAGGATACGATCCCCGTTTACTCTGGATGTGGCCTAACAGCAGGATATGCGTTATGGGAGGAGAACAGGCAGCAGATGTTCTCTTAACCGTGAAGATGGCGGGATTGAGAAAGAAAAAGAAGACAATGACTAAAAAGGAGCAGCAAGAATTTAAAAAGCAACTTGTGGATAAGTATGAACATGAGGCTACTCCTTACTACTCAACTGCCCGTATCTGGGATGATGGTATTCTGGATCCCCTGTCTACCAGAACTGCCCTTGCTTTAGGTATTTCTATGTCTCTTAATGCCCCTGTTCCTGATCAGAAGTACGGGGTGTTCAGGATGTAGGGTGTAAACAAGTTAAGTCGATGATGATGATTCTGAGAATTTTTTAGGTTGCTTGCAAAGAGGTGAAACATTACCGAAATAATGAAGATTTTTGGTTAACCATTTTAATTCAGCGGTATATCCGATATATTTGTATATGAACAAGCTATATGATATTTTGATTGATGTAATTGAAGGACAAGTTAATGCCTAAAAATAATAAAAAAAAGAAAAAAATTGAAAAAATATTAGAACTTATTAATAATAATGAATTAGATCAAGCCTTAAAATTAGCAGATATTAATATTATTAAAGATTTATTTGATATTGGTGTAAAATATAGGGAGGATAAAGTTCATGATGTTGCTGAGAAAATATTTGATAGAGCTATCCAATTGAATCCAGATTTTGCTGATGCATGGAATAATAAAGGAGTTGTCCTAATAAATCTTAGAAAAAATAATGAGGCAATAAAATGTTTTAACCAAGCCATAAAGATAAATTCAGATTTTGAAAAAGCATGGAATAATAAGGGTGTAGCACTTAATAATCTTAAGAAACATGATGAGGCAATAAAATGTTATGACAAAGCAATTGAGCTAAATCCTAACTCTGCTGAGGCATGGACAAACAAAGGAATAGTACTTGGAAACCTTAAGAAATATGATAGCGCAATTAAATGTCATGACAGAGCAATTGAGTTAAATCCTGATTTTGCTAATGCATGGGATAATAAAGGAGTAGCTCTTTGGAACCTCGGGAAATATGATGAGGCAATAAAATGTTTTGACCATTCTATTAAGATAAATCCGAATTTTGCTAGTGCATGGTTTAATAAAGCTGTAGCCCTTGGGAATTTGGGTAAATATGATGAAGCAATTAAATGTTCTGATAGTGCAATAAAGATAAAGTCAGATTTCTCAGAAGCATTGTATAATAAATGTGTAACACTTGGAAAACTTGGGAGATATGATGAAGCAATAAAATGTTATGATAAAGTTATAAAAATAAAACCAAATTTAGCAGAGGCATGGACTAACAAGGGTTTAGCATTTGAGACTTTTGGAAAAAATGATGAGGCAATCAAATGTTATAACAAAGCAATTGAGATAAAACCAAACCTTGTTGAGGCGTGGTATAATAAAGGTAGAATTCTTTTAAATCTTAAAAAGTATGATGAAGCAATTAAATGTCATAACAGAGCAATTGAGCTAAATCCTAATTTTGCTAATGCATGGGGTAACAAGGGAACAGTTCTTTTGGATTCTGGAAAATATGATGAAGCAATAAAATGTTATGATCAGGCTATTAAGTTAAATCCAGATGATGCTAAGGCATGGTATAACAAAGGTATAACTTTTGAGAATCTTAGACTACATAATGAGGCAATAAAATGTTATGATCAGGCTATCAAGTTAAAGCCAAACTTTGCTGAGGCATACGGTAATAAGGGTATTACTTTTTTAAATACACGTAAATATGATGAAGCGGAAGTTGAACTTAAAAAGGCGAGAGAAATTTTTTCTTTAAAAGGAGCAAAGAAAGATGCTGATATGGCATACAAATTTAGTAAATTAGCCATGAATGCTTCGGAATTGATTAGTAACCTTGAACCTCTTGATAACCAATTTTTAAATAGTTTGAAAAGTAAAACTTTAGAAGAGTTAAAAGAAAAAAGCATGAATATATCTAAAGAAATTCAATCTGTTATTAAAAAGTTTAAAGATAGAAATTTACCAGATGATGCTGAACGACTTTTAATTAGTAAAGAAATTTGTTTTACTGCTATCTCAAATGCATTAAAATTTAATGTGATAGAATTAGAGAAATTGAGAGAAAGTGAAAAAATTTTTGAAGAATGGAGTTTTTATACATTTGCAATGGCTGTAGGTTCTCTCATTA
>CAYUAG010000091.1:0-15009 GCA_964442615.1 uncultured bacterium | reverse complement strand
CTTATCAATCCATATACCAGTGCAAGTTCATCTGCTTTGGTAAATCCCTCAGAAGAAGCGCTCCCAATCTCCTTCATGCTCCATACCGGAATCGAGAAGCCCAGAACTTCTATACGGAGAGAGTTTTTCCGGGAGGGTTTTAGAGAAAATTTTTCCTGCAATAACAATTGTTTGCTTTTTTGGGCATAAAAAAGACAATCACTATATTCCCCTAACAAAAAAAGATTATAAGCAAGATTTCGATAATTCCTTTGAAGTTCATCTTGATTCCCTGCTCTTTTATCATGATCTAATAGCTGAAAATAGGTGGATACGGATTTATCATATTTTTCAATCAATTGATAGAAAAAAGCAAGAATCCTCATATTTCTTATTTCTTCATCTTTTCTCTCCAATTTTCCATAAATTTTCATTGCCTTCATTATCATAGGTTCTGCTTCAGGGAAACGAAGCATTGCCTCACAGTGTCCAAGCCTTTGATAAAAGAGCGCTTTTGTTAGTAAGTTAGTAAAGGTTGTATCAATAGCTATTCTTTTTCTATAATATTCAGAAGCATTTTTAAATCCAAATTCTCCCAGGTGATAGAAATTATTTGCCAGATTCTGGGCCAATAATGCCTCCATGTGAGGATTACTGTGTTCATCATTTAATTCAAGTGCAGTAATCAAAGCATCAATTGCCTGTTCATAGTATCTGAACTCTTCCTTTTTTTGCTTAAAAGGAAACAGATTGTAAAGCCATATAAAAGGGCTGGTACCTATTCCCCAAACTTTGGAACAGAATGTCTTTTCCTCTTTCCTGCTCTCTAACTGTTCGATAAGTTCATAATTAAAACTCAGGGTGCGATAAGGATAAATAAGAGTATAATTATATCCTAAAGCTTGTTTTAGATATGAGTTTGATTGCTGAAGAATTTTAATTTTGTTTTCACCTTTAAAAGAAAGTGCAAGCCCCAAACCATAAAGAAGAACAGGATCATCCGGTTTGACTTCAATACTATCCTTCAACTGATTTATTAAAATATCAACTCTCCCTGCCCGAAAACCCGCTTCTACCATTCCTCTCATTAAACTGATATTGTCAGGCTCATACTCTCGAGCCCAGCGATAGCGTACTTCAGCTAATTTGAAATCACCTGTCTTTAATAGATTATCAGCAGTGTTTTTGAGTAGATTAAAAAGCTTTTCTTCAGCATTGGTGGCAAATCTCCCCCCCTCAAGAAATTCAAATTTTTCTACTACTTCCTGAAGTAGATAGATAGCTTTTAGTTCATCACCACTTTTCTCATAGGCTTCGGAAAGCATGATTTTTGAGGAAGCATGAACCCACTCTAGAGAAGGAAATATTTCCTGGATTCTCTGGAGTTCACTAATGGCTTCCTGAAACTGCTTCTGTTCTATGAGAATAGTGCATATTTCAAGTTGAGCTTGAGCCTGAAGAGAGGGTAGATCCTCTGCTGTATGCATTAATTTTCTTAATGAAGATATTTGTTGATTTGGCTTTCCACTGATGTTACTTAGAATTCTTTCTGCTGCCCGCTTTCTCCATAAAGGTGAATCTTTAAACTCTCTCAGCACCGAAATATAATTTTGCTCCGCAGCCTCATACTGCTCTGCATGTTTAAAAATATCCCCAATGTTAAGTCTAGCAAGGGGTAGAATATTTCTCACTTCTGGATAGGAATTTACAATATGACTGTAGCATTGTAAACTTTCACTAAATTTTTCTTTTTTCTTATAAAGGTCTCCCAAAACCAACCAGGCTTGAGCAGATATAGAAATGTTCTTTTTAAAGGATTCAATAATATTCTGACAAATTTCTATTCGCTGTTCTACAGAGTAAATATCAAGAACTGCTTTTTTTAGCTGAGCATTAGCGATCTCATTTTTCTTGGAGGGATAAAATATACTTATTTGCTCATACATGTGAGAAGCTTTTTTAGGATATCCTATAATCCTATACAGCTCTCCTATCTGCAGCATTGCTTTTGCTGCCCATACAGAATCATGAGGAAAATAATCCAGTACTCTCTGATATCCTAATATGATCTGATTGATCTCTTCATCACTGACTGCTTCGGTTGACTTATCGATTGCTTCTGAATACTGAATATAACCATTCTTTTGAGGAGGAAAAAGTCCCTGCTCTGGAATTTTATAAATATCCCTGCTACCGCTTCTTTTGGAGGAATAGAAAATACTGCCCTGGTTATTGATACAGGGATGTTCATCTGAATAAACATCTGTAGTCAACTGTATCTCTCTATTTTCCAGATATGTTAGATTAGGGAATTGAGTGGAATCATCTCCGGCTAAGATTGTTTTCCAAATAGCTCCTTTATCCAAAGGAGTAATGTTACCATCTCGGTCACTATCAACCGAATATTTTTTAAAAACCACTGAATTTTTAAACCATTGTGGTTGACTGTAAATCCTGTCTTTCCAGGAAGAGGTGAGCTTTTTCACTTCATATCTATGCGGTTGTGAAACATTTTTATCTAGTAAGAAAAGATAAAAAATATCTCCATATTTATTATCCCGAAAGGAAATAAAAAGAATCTTTTTCCCATCCGGAGACCAGGCTGGTTCAGTACCTCCCTTATAGGTAATACGGGTAAGGGTTCTGGATGTAACTTTCAGTATCCACAGATCTTTTCCTTCTTCCCTGTCTGAAACAAACACAATTCTTCGGCTGTCAGGAGAAACAGCAGGAAGACAATCTTCTCCCAAATTGGTGGTCAACTGGACCGGAGTACCGTGAGGTTTGCCCTGTTTAATTCTCAGAAACCATAAATCCCCTAAAGCATCTCTTCTATGCGAAACAAAAACCAACCATTTACCGTCCGGAGACCAACAGGGCTGATAATCATCTGAAGGATTTGTAGTAATCTGGAAAACCTTGCCATGGGGTAGTTGTTTGATCCATATATCTTTATTACCTGATCTGTCTGAGGTAAATGCTAACCACTTCCCATTTTTTGATACAGCAGGTTCAGTATCTGAAGCTGGATGGGTTGTAATCTGGACTACTTTTGATAAAACTTCCCCTCTCAGCAGCTCAGGTAAAGTAATTAATCCCAGAATGATTATACCATGTAGCAATCTGTGCTTCATACTTTCTATTTCCTCTTCCAGTTCCCCTCAGAATTCTGTATCCAGGTTCCTCTCACAGACTCCTCCTGATACATCTTGGCAAAAACAGTAAGGATACTCTCCTGGTCAGAATCTTTAAGAGAAGATTTAAGCTGAATAACCCGATTCATAATAATTTTCCTGTCTCTATTCTCCTGGATTACCAGTTCCTGGATAAACTCCTTGTCTTCTGGCTCAAGATCAAATTCCTCAAGATCACGAATCATGAGAGTCCCATCATTTTTCTCCCCTACATAGCTTTTCATTTTAAACTCATCAATATCATCTTTGTTGAATTTCTGTTCCTGTAAAGCTTCCAAAACACGTCTCTTCTCAGGAGAAACACTTACCTCTTCCCTATCTTCACTATCCCTGGTAGAAGCAATCATCCAAGTATCTTCTTTCATCTGATTATAGGTGCCTATTACTTCCTGCTCCAGAGCCGTCATCTCACCTGTAACCCTTACTTCTGGGGCCTTTATACTGCATCCTGTACAGAATAAAATCAATACTAATATTGTGGTCCATTTCATATCAGCCTCCTCTTATTTTTTATAGTAGTGCTATTTTTCATAAAATTTTAAAAAGCTCTTTTTTAATATAAATCTCTATCCTCCATTCTCCAACATTCCTGTTTTTTTAGAAGGTAGATATCAGAAGTTAGTGCCCCTTCTCTCTTCAACCATATACCTCATTATCTTCTATTCTCTATCTTCTATCTTCTGACCTCTTACCTCTAAATTTCTCAAATTCTTAGGTTCTAAAGTTCTGATTTCTGACTTCTGCTTTCTAAACGCTAATCTTCTAATTTGCTTAAAACCTCAGGCAGTCAGGAACTACCTCTAACCATTATAAGTACTGCAAGTAACTTTTTTTCTTTTTCCTTTTTCCTTTATTCTTCCCTTTTCCATATTCCATTCCCCATTTTCCACTTTCGTTTTATCTTTTTGTTTTTTTTCTTTAATCTATCTATCCTATTTTCTCTTTAAAAAAAATGATAAAGGCAGTCGTCCATATTCCAATCTCTCAGGTAACCTAACCGGAGAAAACCAAGGCTGATGCAAATTAAAGGAAGGATAAACATATCCATGACGTAACTCAAAGGAAAACATCCCGGGTTTCCAGCCTGTATTTATTAATTGTTTTGTCATTTTAATGGATCTGTCTGTTCCAGACGGATCTATACTGCTAAGAAGATTACTGGCAAAATCTGATCCTAAGTTGATTATATGAAAATACCCGGAAATATCTATCATTTTTGATATGTCAAGTCCCCTGCCATTGAATTTAAAGGTTGCGTCCAATTCTGATTTCTTCTCTTCCCTCTGCTCCATCCTACTGATTACTGCTGAGTTGATTCTATTGGCATTACCAGTAATGGTATAAGTCATATCACTCAGTTCTCCGCTGTTCAAATCTAGATGGAGATCTCCTGCAATATTCCCGCCAAAAAGATCAATACATATCCAGGGTATCTGAATACGATTCCCAATACAGAGTATATCAGTATCAATCTTGTCAATCTGATAGTTAAAGATTTCGACCGATTCCATAGTAAGTCTCCCCATTTCGGGAATGAGGCTTTGATAGAGTGCTCGTTTACTTTTATAATCTTTCCTTAGGTGAATAGTATCACTAGGAGAAATAACCAGCGATTTTTTATCCTTATCAAAATCAATACTGAGGGGTACAGAACTCTTAATATTTTTAACCAAGAACCGATCCTTACTATTAATAGCTAATGATTCTGATTCCAGGTGCCCGGTTATATGAACCTTCCCATGAGTGGAATCATAGGTCTCAGCCTGTAAATTGGTGAGCATCCTTCCTTTCAGAAAGATATCATTCACTATTTCTACCGTATCAGGTGAATCAAAATCAAAAAAAGCTCCACCCTTAAACCTGAGAGGCGATGCATCCTGCAGATGCTGTACTGAACCCTTGATGTCACTCCTAAATCCTAAAGATGGAAAAGAAAGTTTGGCTGTACTAATTAAAAGAGTATCAAAAAAATTTAAACTCCCTTTTATGTCAATGGTACTATTCTTTAAAGGAAAGGATCTCCATTCCGGGATAAGGATATTGCCCATTAAAAAGCTCCCCTCTCCCTCTATATTTTCCAAACTTCCCTGAAAATTAATACTACCTTGAGTGTTATTACTGAAAATCTGCTCCGGGAAAAAGCTAAAACCTGCATTTTGTAAATCGATAGTACAAGTGAACGAAGTATTATGAGTATCATGTAAAGACCCGCTTTGTAATGTTGCCTGAATATTTTCAGATCCGGAAAACTCTATATTTTTTGAAACTTTATCCGACAGGTAGGAGGATATTTTAGCATTGTCAATTACTGCTTTCTGAAGGGAAAGATGAAATCCTCCTGTTTCCTTTTTATAGTATCCCTGTAACTCACAATCTAACACTTGATCAAAACCAAGTATGCAGCTATCTAATACTACTTGTGACAGAGTTGAATCAGTTTGGAAAAACAAATTTGCATTCAGAGAGTGAATCCCTGTGCCAATCAACTCTTGGTTATATTTAAGAGAATCTAATCTGCAGGTCAGCTCCACCCTGTTTTGTTCTCCTCTTTTGGAATGGAGAGAAAAATTTACAGCTGCTATGCCTTTTATTTCAGGTATAGAAAAAGGCAAATAAGCTAAATCAAGAGAGTCTGCCTTTAATCCGGCCTCTAATACAATATTGTTTCCTCCTGAAAGAGACACTCCTTCTCTGGTCCACTTAACATTCAGATCAACTACTCCCTCTACCAGATCATCAAGCCTGCAGTTTAACCGTCCAGTATGAGGAAAAACCTGGTTGTCCAAAACAACAGTAAAAATACCTGAAAGTACTCCGGTTTTTAATTCCAGTGTATCATTAATACTTTTCTGAAAGGAATTAAAACCAAATTCTCCTTTCACTTCTATTTCTTTGATTTTTACCAGACTCGACATTCCAGTTACATTAACATTAAAAAAACCATTCTCAATTAATGAAGAGTCGCTGCTCATTAAAAATCTGTCCACCTTAAGCCGGGATTCAACCTCTACCTTTAAAGAATCAGACATTCCGTAGATCCTTCCCTCTACCGGATTCAGGAAGCCGTTAATATTCATCTTCTCATGTAGGTTCAGATTAAAATCTGCAAGGAGATCTTCATACGTTTTTAAGGTGTTATTAAGATCAACTCTGCTGCTGCTGATAGTTAAATCAAATTTTTTTAAATTTATTATTGATCCCGTAAGATTGATTAAATTTAATTTTTCCGTATGCAGAGATGCTTTATTAATAGTAAGTATTTCTGCAAAATTACGTCCCTCAATATCCAGAGATAAACTGGGCCATAAACTTTTTTCCCATCCTTCCTTACCAATTTTTATACTCCCAGTAACATTCCATCTGGTTAAGGTTTGGTAAATTCCGGCAATAACCATATCTATCTGGCCCTGGTAACTAAAATCCTTTGATCTAAATGTAAAGCTTCCTTCCTGGGTGTATAACTGTATTTCCCCTCGAATCCAATGTTTAGCTCTTTGAAAATCCCGTGGTAAATTAACTTTAGAAATATTCAAATACAATCCCTGCAGAGAAAGATTGGCTTTTTCTTCAGTATTATTACTTATCAGAGAAAAAGTAAAATTTTTTAATTCAAACCTGGACATTAAAAAAGTAAAAGGTAAAGGGACAGGTGCATTCGCTTTTCTAACTGGTTTTGGCTGGATTTTTCCCAAGTTCTTCTTATCTTCTAATTCCAGTACTTGTTCATCAGGTAGAATTCTAAACTCGGGAGAGTCAATTAGTACATCTGTGATCCATAGCCTGCGTTTAAATAGAGAAAAAAATTTATATTTTAACATTATTTTTTTCACTTTGAACAGAGTATCAATTCTCTGTTCTTGAGCAGTGTACTGGCCTATTGATAAATTTTGGATCTTAATAGAGCCAAAAGGATTAACCTTGAGTTCTTGGATATTCACCGGTTTTTCTAATGCTTGTGATATACTCCGTTCAGTAAAGAGTTTAATCTTCTCCTGGGGAAGAAAAAATCTAAAAAACAGGATTAAAAAAAGAAATAAACAAAGCGTGATCAGAAAGAAAAGGGAAACAATCTTTCTAAATAAATGTCTGGATTTTTTCCTGGCAAAGGAACTCATAAAAATTATTCTTTAGTTATACGGTAGGTTGGATAAGCAAAATTCACGCTTTCGGTTTTGTTGACAGCATCTAATATTTTTTTGCTTAAACTGTCTTCCCCACTTCGCCTCTTTTTAACATCAGTAAGAAAACGAAGGGTTAACTTTACTCCATTATCTTCAATTTTGGTATAGACAATGGGAGTGAATTTTCTAAAGTAGATTAGATATTTTTGAGACATTCGTTGAATCTTCCTCTCCACTTGCTCCTGGATCTCCTGACTCTCTTCTTTTCCGAATTCGAGTAGTATTTCTTTTGCTTTCTTCCAGTCACTCTCAAAGGTTATAACTATGGATAATTCATTCCAGATATATTCAAATCCCTGTGTATAGTTGTAAAGTGCTTTTCCGAATATCTGACCATGAGGCAGCTGTACCAATCTGCCAGTGCCCTGTTCCCCATCAACCCAGTTTCCAATCTCCAATAGGGAAGTATGTAGAACTCGAATATCAATAACATCTCCTTTAACATCTCCTAATTCAATTCTATCCCCGGTCTTGTAGGGTCTACGGGTAATAATGTATACCCAGCCTGCAAAATTCAGCAAAACCTGGTGCAAAGCAAGTGCTATTCCCGCACTCATCACCGAAATAATAGTTGCCCACTGTTTTGTACTTTCTGCCCAGATTGTTATTAAAATAAGAAAATAAATAAACCAGGCTGCATAACCAGCACGTTTACGGTATTCGTGCTGTTCCTGTATATTTATCTTCAAAGAATTGATAAAACGACGTATGAAAAAAAGAATTAAATATATTATACCCAGTGCTAGTAAGGAATTAAATAATTTATTGAATAGAGGATTTTTAAAATACTTAAATAGATCTGTAAATGCCCATATCCGAATTAAAACAAGAGCATAGACAAACAACAAAACATAGAAACTCCATTTCCTTGTACGGTAATTAACTTCTTTACTGAAATTTGTCCGTCTTAGAATTCTTTTAATAAAATAGAATATAATAATAAAGGTAAAAAACAATAGAATGGTTAGGGTGAGGTTCTTTACCCAGGTAATACTGAAAAAATCACTGATTGTTTTTATCATAATGTAACTCCGATTATGATAAATTTCTCAAACTGTCAATCTCAACATATTATACAAAAAATTTTTAATTAAAGATAGATTTTTTTAACATGTGAATAATTAATTTATCTTGATCAGTATCTACTACTTACTGAGCTCATCCCCAAATCCATTCTCATTAGAAAAGAAAAGGGACTTAGAAACATTTTTCAAAAAACTTAAAAGTTGCTATACAAATGATTTTACATAAAAACTATATCCTCCTCTCTTTTTAAAAAGACAGGAGGATTAAGGGATTAGTTGTCTAAAAAAAACCTAAATCAGCAAAAAAATGTAGCCATACAAAAACTTTTAAAAACATATTACGTATGTAAACCTAAAATAACTACCATTAATTATTAAAACATGAAAGGTATAATATGAAAACTCTCATTGTCTACTCAACCAAACACGGATCTACTAAAATCTGCGTAGAAAAAATCAAAAAAAAATTAAACACTGATACTGATATTATTAATTTGAAAGAAAATAAAAATCCTCATATTACTGGATACGACACCATCATCATAGGCGGATCAATATATGCAGGAAGAATACAAAAACATATTCAACGATTTTGTACAACCAATGAAAAAACTTTACTGCAAAAAAAAATCGGCCTTTTTATCTGCTGTATGTATGAAGGAGATCAGGCACAGCAGCAGTTTAGAGATGCTTTTCTAAAGTCCCTGAGAAAGCATGCCGCAGCTCATGGAATTTTAGGAGGAGTTCTGGATTTTGATAAAATGAATTTTCTGGAAAAAACTGTGGTTAAAAAGGTTGCAGGAGTTCAGGATAGTCAGTTTAATATTTCTGAAAATAACATTAATACTTTCATCAGTGATTTACAAAAAAGCTGAATATTGCGCATCAGGGGATTAACCGCTGCGTGCCACAGTCCCCCAATCAAGTTGAGGGCATGCTTTAAGCTGTGTTTATTTCATTGAATACTAACATAACCTGAAGGTCGTACTACACGAATTTTATTTTAGTCTAACACATTGTCTCGGCAGCCTGTCAGAGTACTCTTAGTCCAAGTCCGCTTAAATATTTTGTCCGTTCTTTATTCTAAATGATAATTTAATAAAGGACAGTAAACCATACTATATTTATTAAAATTTATACCAAAGTCAACCGGGCAATTATTGCCAATAATGCTAAAATGGAGAGTATAAATACATATATGTTTTCCTTGCTTTTAAATCCTTCCGGAGACAAGGTGAAATAAAAAGCCATATACACAGCCAGAGAAACTGCAAGACTATATTCAATGCCAATAACTGGGGTTAGAACAATGCTGAGAGCAGCGGGAACAACACATTCGGAATCATTATTTTTATTAGATCTTACTTTCCTTTTTCCTTTTTTGATCCTGTCTGTCTGATTTGATATTTGTTCAGCAATTATGCGAATACCAATGTAAAAAAGAGCAGGAGCAATGGCAACTTGAGGTATGATTTGAAACAAACTGGTTTTTGAATAACTCATAATACATCCAACCATCAAAAAAATTATAAAAGAGATACCAGTGGTAACAGCAACATAACCACTCTTTCCTCCAATCACTTTTGCAGCATTGTTCTCAGCATAATAAACTACTGGTGAAGTCCCTATTATAGGTGCAATCATATTCATCCCGGAATCAACTATAAATCCTCGACGCACCTTTTCCTCTCTTTCTTCATCATCTTTATCTAGCAATTGGTAAGGTGTACCTGCAATATCTGCAATGAGCATATATAGTAGAAAAATTAAAAAGGCTAAAACTCCTGGATTTTTAAGACCTTCCAAGGCTGAAATTATTGATACATCATTACTAAACCAAAGCCAGGAGATTTTCATACTGTGACCAATATCTGTACTTTCAGGAATGATCATTTTTCTGGCTATCAGGACACAAATGGCAATTGATATCAATAATGATGCTCGCCCTAAAAACTCAAAAAAATTGGTTTTATTTATTAGTCCCCGTTTTTTCAAATTTTCTGAATACCGCCTCAGTATGATATCTCCAACTACAATAACACTGAAACCGATTAAAAAAATCCATACTTTTCCAGGTACAAATTGCAGGGTATTGGGAACTCTGGTAAAAGAAAGGGCCTTATCAGCCAGTAAAGCACCAATACCTCCTATAATGGCAGCCCGGATGGGATAAGGTAAAGATCTTATTAAGGCAGTGCGAAAATTTGTTTTGGAAATGATCCATAGTACAAAACCAGCTATAAAACATACAAGGAGAGCACTTGACCAGGACCAGTTTGTTTTAGTAACATAATTAACCAGAAAAATATTAAAAGCCATACCCGGGGCTATGGCTGTAGGAGATTTGGCATACAAACCACACCATATGGATCCCATAGCTGAGGCTACACAGGTTGCAAAAAACACTGCTCCCATGGGCATACCCACATCTTTTAGAATAAGGGGATTAGCAATGGCAATATATGAAATTGTACAAAATATGGTTAAACCTGCAATTATTTCATTGGCAATTCCTTTGTGCTTATTGGTTAGATGCATTTTATCTCCTCTGAATTATATCATATTGCTTCAGGGATCAGACATGTTTATTCACTTGCGTACATCTCCAACACCAGATAATATTAGCTTCATAAAAAATATTAAAAACTGTTATTAAAAATAGCAAACCACAAAAATAAAGTCAAGTAAAAATTTAGAAATTTGTAATTAAAATAATTAAAACTTTTAGAATTATCCTTTGAGTCTTTAAGATGTATTATTGGTATAGTGTTCTATTGGGATAAATGACACTCTCCCTGTTTCCCATAGTATCATACAAATACATAGTCACTTCTCTATCTGGATTAGTCACAGTTTTCAAAAAGTTCAGTTTATCATGAATATTAGGAGTAAAAAAGGAGGGCTTAAAAGAAGGAAACAACCACAGAGTAAAAAATGAGGACACAGAGGATAAAGTTTTGTTTATATTTATTTTGTGATTTTTTAGTATTTCTCTGTTAACTCTGTGGTTTCATTATTTTTGGACTTTGTTAGACAATCCCGATCATTAAATTTACCCATGTCTTCGTCCGGAATACTAAAATGAGTACTACAAAACATTTAATTAAACAGATTCAACAATGCGTCTGAAATGAAATCCGTAAATTGCCATGGTCACTGCCAAGGGAAACTTTGCCGGATGTCTGAATAGACTGTACATCATTAACTTCCAATAATAAATTTTTCCCTTTTCCAGAATTCCCAAAAACCAGACAGACTTAAACAAAGCCATGATTTCGTTCCAGGATAACCGGACATCAGACTTGAGAGAAGGCAGGTTATACTCCTGCAGAAAAGTTTTGATACGATAGTAATATTCCTTCTGGGAATAAATAGTGGTCAAAACCTTCTTGTATCCCTGCACCAGTTTTTGATAATTCATTTTTGGAATAAAATTCAAGGAACCGTCCATATTATCACCAGTGGACGCTTCCAATAATCGATTTTCTTTCTTTAAACGACTAAAAAGTCGTGTTCCTGTAATAGCAGTAAGAAGACCTACCATGGCAGTTACAATTCCGCTTTTCTGAATAAAATTGATTTGATCATCAAAAATTCGGTATGAGTCTTCATCAAATCCGATAATGAAACCTCCATGAACAATGAGTCCCAAACGCTGCAATTTTTTAACAGATTCAACCAGATTTCTCCCCACATTTTGAGTTTTACCGCACCCTTTTAAACTCTCGCAGCTGGGTGTCTCGATACCCACAAAAACCTTATCAATTCCAGCTTCGATCATCATATGAATCAATGTATCATCATCGCACAAATTGATGGAAACCTCGGTAATAAAACGAAAAGGATATTTCATTCTTTTTGACCAGTTCATTAATTTGGGCAAAAGATCTGTCTTGAGTTGTTTTTTATTACCAATAAAATTATCATCCACAATAAAGACCTGACCGTGCCAGCCAACATCGTAAAGAGCTCTCAACTCGTCAAGAAATTGATCGCCATTTTTAACCCGAGGTTTACGGCCGTTGAGAACTGTGATATTACAAAATTCACAATCATAAGGACATCCCCGTGAATACTGTATACTCATGGAAGCATACTTCTTCTTCTCCAGGAGATGCCAGAGAGGTATGGGAGATGTATGGAGATCGGGAAAATGATTGGATCGGTATACCGGCTTGGGAGATCCTTGCTTTAAATCTTTTAAGAATTGAGGTAAGGTGACTTCAGCTTCATCCAGAACAAAATGATCCACACCTAAAAATTGTTTATGGTTAAGTGTACACATGGGTCCGCCGGCCACGATTTTAACACCCAAGGTATTACAGCGACGAATAATTTTCTTGAAAGATTTGATATGTACCTCCATGCCACTGATAAATACAAAATCCGCCCATTTAATGAGGTGATCTTCCAAAGAGGAGACATTCATGTCAATGAGTTTCTTCTCCCAATCTTCGGGAAGCATGGCTGCCACTGTGAGCAGTCCCAAGGGCGGTTCTGATGATTTCTTGGAAATGAATTTCAAGGCATTTTTAAAACTCCAAAAAGTGTTGGGGGTTTTGGGGTAAATAAGTAAAATTTTCATGGCAGTTCTCCTAAGGTTATTTTTCCCTTGTTTATTTTCATAAAACCTTTATTTTAAATATAAGAAATAAATCAAGTCGGAATTGTCAAAGTAATGTAAAAATACAGGACAAGTAGGAATGAAAAAAAAACACACCCTTTTCTTTAACATCCTTATTTTCGTCATTGCCCAAATCGCCTGGTTCTCGCTTCTGGTATTGTGGATTTACTGGTATGTGACCACCCACATTATCATCAGTGATGTGGGTGAACAGTTAAAAACACAAATCATCTCTAAAAACATCAATCTGGTTGTGCTAGTAGGCGGCCTCCTCATGCTTGTTGCCATCTCGGTTGGGATGTCCATAATTTTCCGCCGACTCAATTTGCAGATGAGACTCACGAAACTGTATGACAACTTCATCGCCAATATGACCCACGAATTGAAATCACCTTTGGCATCCATCCAGATGTATCTGGAAACCCTGGACACCCGTGAGGTCCCTATGGAAAAACAAAAAGAATTTTTACACTACATGATAAACGATGCCAAAAGGTTAAATCATCACATCAATACGATTCTGGAAATATCGGCTCTGGAGCAGAAGAAGACGATTTTTAACTATCATACTCACAATGCAGACATATTAATTCGCGACCTGCTTCGAGATGTCATGCGGCGATTTAAGTTAACAGATAAAAATGTTCACATTGAAGGTCAGGTCAATTGCCAGTGCGTTGCGGATCAGGATGCTCTGCAAATCGTGTTGAATAATCTTGTAGACAACTCCATTAAATACTCAGTCAATTCCGTAGAAATCGGAATCAAATTACGGCAAACCGCTCAACATATTATCATCACATTCTCGGATCATGGCATTGGAATCCCGGATAAAGAAACCAAAAAAATCTTTCATAAATTTCACAGACTGTACAACAAAAAAATCCCTTCCGTGAAAGGAACGGGTTTAGGATTGTACTGGATTAGAGAGATTATACGAAATCACGGCGGTAAGGTGTATGTGTTTAGTAAAGGTGAAGGTAAGGGCACTGTCTTCACCATTCATCTGCCTATCTATCCAGTTTGGAGAAAACGGTACATCGACCGTCTTTTGGAAATGACCCAGAGAAAGGTAAAAAAAGAGGACTCGGCATGAAAGAGAATTCTTTAAAAAAAAGCCGCATTCTTCTGGTGGAGGATGAGGATTCCCTGGCAGTGGGTTTAGAATACAATCTACAGGAAGAGGGGTTTCAGGTGGTCCGTGCTGAAGATGGTAGAAAAGCACTGGATTTTATAGCCTCCAGGAAATTTGATTTGATCATACTGGATATCATGCTCCCCTATCATGACGGATTTGAAATTGCCGAAAAAATTCGGGAAAATTCACCCCAAATGCCAATTTTAATGCTTACCGCTCGTACCAGCATAGAAGATCGTATAAAAGGATTGGAGTTAGGTGCGGACGATTATATAAGCAAACCCTTTCATCTGGACGAACTGCTGCTGCGCATAAAGGGCATGCTGAAAAGAAAACAATGGTATCAGACTGATCAGGATGAAAATCCCGTGTATACCTTTGGGAAAAACGAAATTCACTTTGATACCATGACCTGCAAGGTAGGGAAGAAAACCATTCAATTAACCTATTACGAAGCCATGGTGATGAAATATTTTATTGAGCATGAGGGGAAAATTGTATCTCGAAAAAATTTGCTGGAAAATGTCTGGAATATCAAGGGAGATATCGAAACCCGGACCGTGGATAATTTCATTCTACGGCTCCGAAAATATTTCGAATCCAATCCTTCCAAACCCACATACATTCGCAGTGTACGCAGCGCAGGGTATATTTTTGAGAAATAATTAAAATCACACTCATCTCTACCACCTGACCGATATGCTCGGTGACCTGAATATGATTTCCTATGATAGCTAAAGACAGTTTTGAGAAGTTAGAAGATAGACCCCGCACCCTCCCAAAAACTATCCATTAAACAACTAAGCTTTAACATCTATCTTCTATCTTCTAACTTTTGCATTTCTAATTTCTATCTTCTGCCTCTCCC
>CAYUAG010000090.1:11332-15108 GCA_964442615.1 uncultured bacterium | reverse complement strand
CTTACATACTCAGAGACTTTCAATAATTTTCGATCAATACAAATCTTTATAGCTAAGGCAATTTCTTCCTTCTTGAGTAGGTTGTGGAATTCTTCCTTCAAGGTTTGAATAAACTCTGAAAGGTCTTTAAATTCAGAAGGTTCTTTACTGAGTAAAAGAGTCTTGAACTCCTCTATGCCAAGGAGCTCATTTTTATACAGTGTTTCATTTTCCAGGTAAACCCGTTGGGTAATTTTTTGATCCTTATATTTTTTCCTGTTAGTCTCTACTAAATCCTCAATATCTTCCTGCAGATCTTGCAGTTCTACTCGCATAATCTCCTGAAAATATTTTTTCTTATTTCTCATAACATCCCTCAAAGATATTTATAATTAAATAAATATTTTCATTCTTTCAACAGGGTAGGGTTTTATTAACTCATACATATCTTGATTGTCAACAGTTTCATCTAGCCATACATCTTCATGTTGAGGAGATAAAATAGCAGGCATTCTAGTATGTGGCAGATCAGCAATAATATCATTTGCTTCCGTAGTGATAATTGAACATGATTTAATAGAATTACCATCAATCTTACATTCATCCCAAATACCTGCCATAGAGAATATCTCCTGATCTGTAAGTGTAATTTTATGCTCTTTTCTGGGCATACCAGGAGGTATTTTACTTTTATCCGGCCATTCAAAAAACTCAGTGGCTGGAATTAAACACCTTTGATTGTTTTTCCAGGCATTTCGAAATGAGGCTTTTTCTCTTAAACTCTCTTTACGGGCATTATAGGTGGCAAATTTTTTTTCTGACAATGATTTTTTCCACCAGGAGGGTACTATATCCCAGCGAAAAAGCTCCAACACTCTTTTATCCTCTTGTCCCAGCACTACTGGTGCAAATGAATTAGATTGTCCCCGGGATGGGTAAAATCCTGGTTCTGTTAAAAATTGATCAAAACCTGTATCCGGATCACCAGTAATCCCATATCTTTTCATCAAAGTGATTAAATTAATATAGTTTAAAGCAAAATGACCACACATAATACATACCTGATTTTTTAAATTGATTTATACACTTTCCGAGAAAAAAAATCCTCTATGATCTCTTTAAATCCATATGCAAGTTTTGTTCTGAATACTTCCTCTCTGGTAAACCATTTTAAACACTGACCTTCTTTTAAGTCTATCTTATTGATATTCAAATTATCTCTCTTCCAGAATGTATGTTCTATACGATCATCAAACTCCATAACTGAAGTCAGCTTAAAATCCTTTAATTTAAGTCCCATCTCTTCCTCCATTTCCCGGATAATACATTCCTCAGCACTTTCACCTGATTCTACATGACCACCTGGTAAATCCCACATATTGGGGTATGGTATAGTGTCTTTATCATCTCTGAGCAAAAGAAGTATTTCTTTTCTATCATTAATAAAAATTATACTAACACCTTTTCTTTTCATACTGTTTAAAATAATAACTAGGAGTTTAAATTGCAATTTTTTTAAACTAGTTTATTATTACCTCGGATCACAATTTGTTTTTATCTCAGAGAGTATCCTAAAAAAATTTTTGTCCCCAAAATATATAATATTTACAATTACTAGTTTAGTAATAAATTTACAACACCATTATGAAAATTTTGGATAAGATATACCTAGCAGTTTCTAAAAAAATGCTTTTTAACACTTTTCTAACAAATCTTAAACAAAAATTTAAAATTATAATAATATCTTATATCGACATTAAATTTTAAGATTAAAAAAGAGGTTGAAAAATGAAAAAAATTGTATCAATAATACTTTTTGTTTTCTTTACGACTAGTGGAATTGCACAAACGGCGAGAATCAAAGGAAAATTTGACAGTGAAGTTGATGATATGAACCGGGACATGTATGAACAGGTGGAAGAAGGTATTGAAAAACATCCGGAACAGGTTAAGATATATCTTTATAGTCGTTCTATTTCCAAACATTTGGAAAGAATTGCTGATTTGGCAACCAATATTGCAGAAGATGTCATTTATATGATAGAAGGTGAGATTGTCAGGCATAAAGGTGAATAAAATTAGAGATAATAAAACCTTCCAGGTTTTAAAAACCTGAAAAGACATTAAAAAATCCTTATTCAAAAATTCAATTTATTATATCAACTTATTTAATAAGAATGTAAATTTAGACAATTATTAAAAAAATTAATTTTTGTAATTAAATAAAAAATATTTTTTATAACTTTTCTAAAACTAATATCATCTCACCTGTTTTTCTTCTAGCAGAACGGATTTTATTATTCCCACCAAGGGTACTAAAATTTGAATTAACAATTTTTTTCTTAATATTAAAAAAATTTGAACATACTTCTAATACCTTATCCCCAGAAAGTCCATTACTACATTCTTTATCAGGGTATGTTAATATCACTTTTGCCTTTTTTTTACTTATTAGTTCGATTAATTTACGAAAATTTATTTCAGATTCACTTTTTCTGCTAAATACTGAAAAAGGGCGTTCTTTCTGAGGAGGATACCTTCCAACTCCACTAATTTCTCCAACAAAACCACGTGCAATGGTTTCTAAAACATGGTAAAATCGGCTATAATGAACACTTGAGTAAGGTGGATCTATGAATACTAAATCTTGCTCAGTTAAATGTTTAGTAAAATCCATTGCATCCATTACATACGCTTCACCTAACTGTTTAGAAAATTTCTCACCAATCGATTTAAATGCTCGTTCTGCATAAAAGATCGGATCTTTCTTCCAAGCTTCTTTAAGATAAACACCAGCTGTCTCATTTGGCTTAAATGATTGTGCTGTATGACCAGGAGAAGCCGAACAATGACTTGCAGCTATTATAACTGCTGCATGTGCTATATAGGATTTTGGTACATTATAAGGGATCGAATTTAAAAGTATATCTAACTTTAATGCTTGTAATGGACTATAATAATAACCACCATAAGAATTCCAGACAACACCATCTGATTGTAAAGAACATAATTTTCGGGCTTTTTCCGACCACTTGTAAATTGATAATTTTTTTTTATCTAACTGTAATGCTTCTACATAATAAGGATGATTTGAAATTAATTTATTATAATTTTCATACCATTCTTTCCAAAGTTTATCAACCAATATCTTCTTTGTTCTTTTTAAAATAGAATTTGCCAATATTTGAGAATATTTTTGAAGGTCGATAGCTATTACCTTAACTTCAAAATTTTGTGCAATGTACCATGCTACAGATGCAGAGCCACACATTAGATCTATAACCCTAGTTTTATTTTGTATTTCATTATAAAATATAGTGGCTAATCCGTTGAGCAACATATTACTTTTTGAACCCATATATTTCATATTCCTATACTCCACAAACAAACTCGTTCGAATGAAGATAATCTTAAAGTTGAGATTTTATTATCATTCTGTAAACGATAATTATTAACATCACCTTTTTCTTGAGAAATCCATAAATCTAAATTTTCAATTTCGATACATATATCATCCCAAAGATCACCAAAATATGTTATATCATGACAATTACTCCAAAGACCAGCATTAAAACCGATGTTTTTCCACCAAAATTTAAATTCATTTTTAGTTAGAGAAGGATTATCGATGATATTTTCTTCACAGAAAGCTGAACTAATTCTAAGTAGAAATAATGACCTATATAACATACCAAAAATGTAGTTAATATTCTTAATATCTTTATAAGTATCAATATTTAAGAATACTTCCTCGGATAAATCATTGTTACTAAAATAATTTAACCACCATATTATTC
>CAYUAG010000090.1:0-11322 GCA_964442615.1 uncultured bacterium | reverse complement strand
AATTGTTTTGAATTTTGTTTATGACTCCTGCCCTTTGGATGAGTTGCTTTAAAAGTTACTTGGAGTAATTTTTTAAGCAATATGTTGTCAATTTTTTGTAAGCTAGATTTTGGATTCGGTTCACATAGCTGCCAACATATTTTTATTTCATTTAAAATTTTTTTATAATTAATAGACAATGATCTTTTGATTGTAGTAGGTCTATAACTAACTTCATTTCTTGCATCACGATCTTTTTTAAATAATGCTAAATCAAAACCAATCGATAATAAAAAATTTTTTGATACCTTATCTTTCATCGCACCTTGAACGCCAAAATTATCTAACCACAAATCTAAAGATTTCTTCTCTATTTGGATTAATTGTCTTAAAATAGATGAAGCATTCATTTCTTTTATCCAATGTTGAAAGGCTAACCACGTAAAATCATGTGTTCCCCCATCCCTTAAAAGTTCACAGCGGTCTTTTGATTTGACTACAAAATGTCTATTATGAAATACACCTATTCCTTGTGAAGCTAAAATAGAGATTACACTTCTTAACTCTGAATAATATAATAAATGCATAGCGATTTTACTATCACCATTTAAAAGAGAACTTATAGCTCGACCAAAATATGACCAAGCATCCATACAATGAATAATAATTGAAGAAGCTATATATTCATTTATTTCTTTATTTTTATAATTTCTTGTTTGTCTATATGTATCGATTCCAATTTTCCTAATAATATCATTAGCATATCGGTTATTAATTTTTAACCATCGATTTGAATTAATATTGGAAATAATTTTTGAAAAATTTGCTTTTATAGCAGTTACGGATGCATTTTTTAAAATATTAGATTGAGCTGTATTTAAAACCATTTTTGTAATTACTCACCAATTATTCTAATAATTTCTTTTGCTAATGATAATATTTCACCAGTACTATTACTGATAATGAAATTTAAAATATCCTGCCTAAGAACTTTATAACCACCACTTCCACGATATCCAGCTTTAATCTGAATTTTTTCTTCAATTAAATCTTCCGCTGGTGCTGCATAGGAACGCCAATCAAATTTTGAAAGGACACTTAACAATTTATCAATAAACTTTAAAAATGATGAACTATTTCTTAATTCTTTTATATTTTCAATAATTATTTCTTCAGTTGTACCACTCTGAATATTTATAAAAAAATCTTCCAGTTTCAAATCATCATATAATAAATATAAATAATCATTTGTAATATATAACAAAGCTCTAATTCCCTGATCTTGATTTAATAGTGTATTTTTACCATAAAATGCTGGATCTTTGTGTTTATTATTTAAAAATAATTGCTCATCCTTACGTAAAGCTCTTGTCCATTTATTATCTAACAATTTAATTTTTTTTCTAAGTGTATTCCCAATAAATATTAATAAAGCAGTTTGTTCTTCTTTCCCCCAAGGTAAAACTGTTTCATGATCTCCTCGTTTGGCACCAAATAAACCTCCAAGTGGTCGCCCTTCATAACTCCTAACATATGTAGCAAGTAATGACCTAATCCAAGCTGATTGTGAAACCATTTTTTTACCACCCGTTTCTCCTAACATATTAATCCAATTATACCAAGGGCTTTTGGGGTGTGAATAAAGCAAATCAACTAATTCTTGTGCTCTTGTTTCTCGATATATTACATGTCCTTCAAATTTTTCTAACCATTCTTCTGTTCTTAGTAATGGGTAGAGATCATATGCTAAACTACGATTTATTTTTTTTGGAGTAATGTTAATAGTATAGAATAAGTAAGCTTGCCAACTAACATCTAAACTATGAAATGCAACAACGGGTAGCTCATAAGTGTCATTAAAATCAGGTTTCTCAAATGCCCATAGACGATGCTGCCCATCAATTATTTCAATAGGTGGTAACTTCTCAAACACCCAATTTTTTTCATTAAAATTTTGAGGCAAAATTATTTTAGAAAAATTATTCTCAAAATCTTTAATCTCGATTATATCTTTAGGTGCTACAGTCTTTTTTCTTCTTTCATCTTGTGGTTTTAATATATTTACAACAATCGCAGTCGGTAGCCAACCCGGTTGTTTTAAATCTTCAAATTTACCAGAATCACGTTTTCTTTGATTTAAATCTGACCATGGATAACCATTTTTTACATATTCTCTTATTGTTTTAGAACGCTCTGGATCATGTTTCCTTTGGATTCCGAATTCTTCTGCTGCTGATTTTCTACCTTCAGTACTTCTCCTATATACACCACTTAATTTTTTAAGTGCTTTTGCTGATATGTTAAATATATAAAAATAAGGCTCTGGTTTTCTACGCCTTTTATTAGGATCGAATTTAACATTATCCCAACTTTTTAACCATTGTACTACTTTAATAGCATTAATTTCTTTTCTCATAACATATCCATCTTATAAAAAAATATAAATGTATCTTTTATAAATTATTCATTAAAATTTATTAACTAATTATATTACAAAATTAACAAATTTAATTTATTTATATAATTTTTTTAATATTATTTATTTATACAATTTTCTGTATATTATCACATAAAATTCATAAAATAATAAAGTTTTATAATAACATCTTAATAATTTAATTGTAAAATGTCAAGAAAAAAATAATTTTTGTTATCTGAAACTCATCTATGTTTTAGGTATTAAACCTTCCAGGTTTGTTCACCGCAGGGGCAGAAATCTCTGCAGAACTTAAAATTCCTCATCTCAAATACTCTGGTTAGTGTTATGGTAAGGGAATATCATCTGCTGATATCTCTCGTCGTCCATGGATAACTGTCAAGACTTCAATCCCTTCAGACGATATTTGATATATAATTCGATAGGAATAGATAAATATTTCACGTATGTTTGATTCATTTACTTCCGGAACAATCCGCCCCTGTGTCGGTAAATCATTAAGAATCGAGGCTCGATCAATTATATCATAGACAACCTTATTAGCATAGAACTTTGAATCTAATTCAATGTATTTGAAAATAGCTCTTAAGTCTTCACGAGCCAACTCAGACCATTTTACCATGTTGTTATTTCTTTTTTTAGTTCTTCTGTTGAAATTGTCCGACCGTTCTTTATTGCATTCTGACCTTTCCGAACCTTATCAATAACATAAAGTCGATACATAATCTCCTCCATGGGAGTATTGTCCGGGAGGGTCGAAATAGCCTGTAAAGCTTCCTCTTTTATACTCTTCATAGCCATTCTCCTCGCCAAATTATTATGCTGTTCTGTAATATAATCTAACTTATAATTTAGAATAATTCAAGAAGAAGTTCAATAATTAAAATTGTTAAAAAAATACCCGGAGTCAATTTAAAATTGACACCCAGGATTTTTTAATCCGTTTCGGTTTTGTTCTAAAAGTCAAATTTGTTTATAAATGTCATACTGATGGTAATCAAGTTATATTGTTTTTATTGGATGTGTCAGTCTTCGACAAGCTCAGACTGACACATTAATGAATTCTTGTATATTCCCGAGCGGGGAAATTTTTAAAAATTAAAGATCGCTGAGATAAACTCAAAGACTATGGCTAGTTAGTAATTGTAATTTTATTTCTATACGAACTCTGCATTTTTTTTGCATACTCTGTGTTAAAATTTTTTTTAGAAAACCAACTTTACAAATGTATCTTCTTTTTAAAAACACCCGCATACCCCTGACTTACCATAACTTCCTTTCCGTTCTTCATTTTTAGCTTCAACTTTCCGGCAAACCAGCGGTGAATTGATTCAATATAATCAATATTTACAATAGCAGACCTGTGTACCCGAATAAATAAACCTCGATCCAGGCGCTCTTCAAGCTCCCGGAGTGTAAAGGGAATGATATGGCTATCCCTGCTGGTATGGAGAAATGTACACTTATCCTGAGCCTCAAAATAAATAATTTCCTTATCCTGTACAATAAACATCCTTTCTCCTGCCCGGACTGAAAACCGTTTAATGGTCTCTTCCTTCTTCTGTATTATGTTCAATATTTTTTCCCAGTCCTTTAATTGAGCACTGTCCTCTTTCAGAAGCTTGAAGAGCTTTGTAATTGCCCGATTGAGTTTTTCCTCTGATACAGGCTTAACCAGGTAGTCTACAGCATTTTCTTCAAAGGCCTGCAAAGCATATTGATCAAAAGCTGTAGTGAAAATAACAGCAGGAGGCTGTTTAAGACGTTCCAGCATCTCGAAACCTGAGAGCAGGGGCATCTGTATATCCAGGAAAATGACATCAGGACAGGTCTTTGCTATCATATTCAAAGCTTCATTTCCGTTATGGGCCTCTCCCACGATTTCAATCTGAGCATACTTGTTCAGCATGCGTCTAAGTCGGGAACAGGCTAGTTTTTCATCATCAACAATTAAGGCTCGCATTTAATTTGGCTCTTAAATAAAAAATATTACTTATTTTGAATACACTTACAAAATCCATGGTAATTAGCGCATATCCCCCCCAAAATTGCAATGAAACCCCAAAATAAGGGACGCAACAAGATATGAGCCAGGATTGGTTTTGAATGGGGAAGAAGATATATACCCCAGGTTACCAATATACAGCCTGCAACAATACTAGCATGACCAAAAACAATGACTGCCTTTCGATTTCTGGAAAGGCTGACATATAGGAGTGAACCACCAAATAAAATCATAATCAAAAATCCAATAGATATACTTTTTAAGGAAAACAAAATAGCAATTAATAACAGTATACCACTGAGTACAAAAGTAACAGGTTGACGTATTTTCATCATTATCTCCATTTTTAAATTCAATAACTATTATCTTTTAAAGGAATCCGAATTGATACTGTAGTCCCTTTTCCGGGTTTTATGTCAATATCAAAGTTATAATCCTCTCCGTAAAGGAGCTTTAATCGTTCCCTAATGCTGGTAAGACCATACCCTGAGGATATGCCACTGGTCTTGAATCCGGGACCATTGTCTGAAACCGAAATGTGAACAAAATCCTTAATCACCTGGATAGATATTTTGATATTAACTGTTTCTTTCTGATTCTCTATCACATGTTTTATAACATTCCCCACCAGTGGTTCGATTAAAAGACCGGGAATTTTTAAATTATTGGCATTTTCTGGATAGTGAATAGAATAATTCATTTTATCCTGAAATCTGAGTTTCTCCAGTTCAAGATAATCCTTGATCAAAGCCAGTTCCTCCTCAACTGAAATGAAGGTCTGATTGGAAATGGAAAGCACACTTCGATACAATTCAGAAAGTCGTACAATACTCTTCTCTACCATCTGAGGATCATCATACACCAGGGCTGCCAGAGAATTTAGAGTGTTAAAAAGGAAATGAGGATTGAGTTTGGCCTGCAGGCTGTTAAAACGGGCTTCTGACTCCAGACGCCGGAGCTGTTCATTCTCCAGTTCCGCTGCTTTAAGCCGGGCGATTTTTTCTTCCAGTTGAGATTTATGAACTTCAAATAAGGTTATTGCCCCACTAAAAACCACCCCAATAATTATTACCAGAAAATAACTGTTAGTAACATTCACTCTACCGTGCAGAATCAGAGAACTGGTGATCAAACCTATACCAACTCCCAGGCTGGAAAGGAAAGTGAAAACCAGGAAAAAAAGGAAACGAGACAACAAGGATATCTGTTCGTACAGACTATCCAGTAACAAGGAACAAAAAAAAGTACAACATGAGACATATACAAAATTTTCCAGTAAATCCGGCCACCACAGTTTTCCGGTAATAAAAATAGTGAAGCTAAACATTAAAACAGTTGTAAAAGCCACAAAAATGGCCATCCTGAGAATAAACTTATAGTTAAGAGATATTTTCATTTCACTTGTATTCCTATTTCCAAACAAAAAGATTGAAAAAATTCACCAAATTCGGTTTTGCTATTACCCTGAAATATATAGTTTCTCTCATAAAAAGTAAAGTGATTTCCTATCTGTATATTCACTTCCGGAATCAAGACATAACTGAAATCAACCAGATTCAAAAGCCAGGTTGATCCTAATTCCAGCTTTCTTTTAACAGGAATCTGGATATGATTCATAAGATAGTCTCTCATTGCTCCCTTGGCCGAAAATACATTCAAACTCCAGAGAAGATTCCCTTCTGCCAACTCATCCCATGGTGATTCTAACCTGGACCGGGTAAACTCTTGCTGTTCCATTATCGACTTCCATTCTCCTTTACTGTACCCCTGATCCTGATGATAGTACTCCGCTATCCAGAGTATATTTTGGGGCAACGTGTACTGAAATCCCGCAAGATACCTGTGGTAATGATTATGATCATTCCGTCGAAAATCAGATAAGGGATCTTCAGAAAAAAGCTTAGTACTCTGCTGAATAGCCCGATGATAATAATTATAGCTTCCTTTCTGAGTAGAAAATTCTCCATGAGCTTCCAGTCGAGACCCCAAAACAGCAGAAAAATTAATTCCCCAGATGGGTGATTCCTCTTTATTTAAGCAGCCGATTAAAGAAAGATCCATATCATAGATATTTTTATAGAACCGAAAGGCCAGTCTTGATCCTCTGGTATTGAGGTTTGGTTGAACATCTATGCTAGTCAAATAGCAAAGCGCCAGGGAAAATAATTCCCCAAAATATTCCAATTTGACCAGATCATTTCCTCTGGCCAGTTTTTCCCTGTTCTCAGGATCTTTTAATCTTTTACCCGGGGCAACTACATCAGTAGGATTAAAAGCATACCCTGTACCCCAGCCAAGAATTGTTCTGCCGGTCATGAGCATCAGGTTGGAAGAGATATCTTTCTGAAAATAAAACTGTTTGACGTCCATAGTATTATCCCATTTTTTATTCTCATATTTCAGCCTTCCCAGTATGTCCATTTGCCATTGCAAAGAAAAAATTTCTGTCTGAAGACTCAGATGCTGGAATAAGGAACCATGAGGGCCGTTGGTACATCCCAGAGCGTCCACTGCTCGGTTATCAGGATTAAACCATGAATCCCTATAACAGGTGTAATAATTTTTATACAGTGTAAAAAAACGCCACTGTGCACTCCATACAATCCCCGGCACAAGGAATAAAAAAATTATCATGACTTTTCTGAGGTTCATTGACTACAGCCCCTGTACATGAATCAGATAATTTTTGTTGTAGTACCGTACAGGCAGTTCTTTTTTCTGGATGATGGTATATTCAAAGCTGGTTTTACAATCCTTTCTCAATTCATCATAAATAATCATTTTTTTCAGAAGCAGTTTGCCTTGAAATAATCCGTATTCTACATACTCCGCAGTTTTAAAATGCTTGCCTGAGATAAGAAAAAACTCTGCTCTGACCGGCTGACAACTTTCCTGGATAACATAGAGAATAATCTTGTTATAGGTGGATGATTTCCGCTTAGCTATAAGTAGTAATTTATAACAAATTTGATCCTCCACACTCACTGTATCAAGATCTTCTACTTTGTAATCTGCTGCAAAACCAACTTTGGCTACATCACCGTTGGATGCCTGTCCCATCAGTCTTTGTATGGGAGTAATCCGTATCGGTCTTCTGGAACCAGGCAGCTGCACCCACATTTTCTCATCCACATAAAGAATTTTCATATCTTTGTTTTTTCCTTCTTTCTCAATAACCAAACTTTTATCCTCACCATTGATATAGGCATCAAAAAGGGCAGATTCTTTGATGTTGTCTTCTTCATAAGCAGTAAGACGGGTTCTGACCAGAAACTGTTTGTAGGGAACTCTGTAATTGTCAATCCTATCCAGGATACTTTGTTCTTCTCCCTGTCCAGCATACATCACTCCCAAAAGAATTACATTTAATAAGACTATTTTCTTCATCATGGTTGTTTCCTTTCTTAATAAGAATAGTATGAACGTTTTATCCTTTAACTTTTTCCTTTATTATCTAAATATGTCCTAAAGCATCCACAATTTTCATTCTGGTTACTCTGAATGCCGGTGCCAGAGAAGAAAAGGTGGCAACTATAACCGTAACCATAAAAATCTGAAAGTAAAAATCAGCCTGGATGCGAATGGAAAGCGGATATCCTTCCGTAAAACCAGGTGGAGGGGATAGTACAATGTGAAAATGATTGATCAGCAGAGAACCTCCCAAGGCAAATATAGAGCTCAGCAGTCCACCTATTAAGCCGATCAGCAATCCCTCAAAGAAAAACATCTTCAGGGTTTGCCGTCGGGAAGTACCCAGAGAAAGCAGGGTACCGATTTCCCGGGTACGCTCTATAATGGACATTACTACTGTATTGGAAGTACTGAAGAATACAATAATGAACAGCACTAAGGAGAGAAATCCGGTAATCTGGTGGTAAAACTGGCGAACTTGCCGGTAATAGGCAGCCTGCTGGTGCCATTTTTTTAGACTCACTGGATAACCCTGTTTTTCAGTATGATGAGAAATTTGTGTATACAACTGATCAGTCTTTTCCGTATCATCAAGGGTTACCAGCAGTTTCTCTACTTTTTGACTGTTCAGAAGTATCTGGGCTGTCTCTAGAGGGATAATAAGTGCCCTTTTATCATACTCTTCCATTCCCCCGTCAAAGATATCCACAACTCTCACGTCTACAGCATTGAGGGCACCATCTGCGGTGGTAGACATCAAGGTCAGCCAATCACCAATCTCTGCGTCCAGAGATGCGGATAGTCCCTTACCCAGAATAATAATATCTGTATCATGCTTATATGCGATAAGGGAATCGTACGCTGATCCTGTATTGCCGAACAAGGTTCTTAACTTCTTTTCTTTCTCTGGTTCCACTCCCTTTCCAATAAAGGCTACTGATTTATCTCCATTGGAAATCAATCCCATAAAATCAATGCGAGCCTGTACCAGCATCACATCCATAAGCTGTGTCAAATCATTGCTTATTCTCTCATAGTTGTCCAATCCGTATTGAAGAATGGTTTCTTCCTCCTGTTGAAAATATTCCGGATGAAACAACTGCAGGTGTCCTGTCTCGGAATGAATGGTGCTCTCTTGCAGTCCCCAATCGATATACACAGAATGACCAGTGGTAAGAAGCAGACAACCAATACCAAAGGTAATAACCATCAATGTAATCAGGGTTCTCCGTTTCTGTCTGAATAAACTTCTAAAGCCTAATTTCATAAATGTCATGGTCATACCCCCCTGTTTTTGCGGTCAACAATTTTCCCGTCCTGTAAAAATATTATCGTTTTTCCCTGATCAATAATTGTGGGATCATGAGAGGAAAAAAGAAAGGTAATTCCCTCATCCTCATTAAGTTTTTGCATGAGTTCAACAATCTCAACTCCTGTTTTGGAATCCAAATTTGCAGTAGGCTCATCAGCTAATACCATATCCGGATTCTTTACTATAGCCCTGGCAATTGAAACCCGCTGGCGCTGTCCTCCAGAAAGTTCCCGGGGTTTATGATTTTTTCTTTCCCCCAAACCTACTTTATCCAGAACCTGTTCAACTCTTTCTTGTCTGGATTTCTTATGCACTTTCTGTAGTATCAGAGGATACTCCACATTCTCATACACACTCATTACCGGAATTAAATTAAAGGTCTGAAATATGTATCCCAGTCGGTCTCGGCGAAAAGAGAAAAGGGAGTTCAGACTGACGGAAGATACCTCATTGGTTCCGAACCAGACTTCACCCGAGGTGGGATTATCTATCAACCCAATGATATTCAGCAGCGTAGTTTTACCACTTCCGGAAGAACCGGCAATTACCAGAAAGTCTTGCTTTTCTATTGTAAGACTGATATCCTGGAGAGCTGGTATAAGGGTTTTACCTAAAAGGTACTCTTTAGAAAGACTCTCAACTTTTATAAAGCAATTATTTTTCATGATCTTTCTCCTCCATTTTTTCCACATACTCTCTGGCAGAGACAGCATAGTCAGAATTCGGATTAATGTGGATGATGTTTAAGAATTTTTCTCTTGCTTCAGCATACTTTTCTATTTTCCACAGCGCCAGACCATAATTAAAATAGTAAGGAAACCAGAATTTTTTTGTCATATCTAATGTTTTTTCTTTGTCAAGTTGTTCAATATGCTTAAAATCCTCCAGACCACAAGAAAAACGATTAAACATAGAGGGAAGTGAAATGGAATTAATGCCTCTGATCAATCGCACTTCCGGATTGTCCGGCTCAAAATAAACTGCTTTATCCATTCGGGATATTCCTTTCTTTACATATTTCATCTTATCCCAGGGGAAAAAAGCATCCCGGGCCTTCATGGTTAATACTGATCCATAGTAAACCAATGCCAATCCATGCTTTGAGTCGAGATTGAGGAATTGACAGAGATATTTTTCTGCTTTATTTACGGCATGCTTATCTTCCTGGCTGCCTCCAATATCGTGATAGTATTTTCCCAGTTTCAGCAGCAGTGTCTTATTCTCCGGATCCTGCTCAATCTGTCTCTCCCATTCATCTGCCTGGGCAAACACCAAAACATTCCCTAACCATATTTCTAATACAAGGATGACTGCAAATATAAATGATATCTTTTTCATGAAAAATTTCCTTTTTTAGTATATTGGATTATAATTTTTAATTTGTTAGAAAGTTAATTTCAAGTATGTTATATACAATTATAAAAAAACTAACCTCTAGCTTACAATACACTTCTATCACACGGTTTTTAATATAGAATAATTGGTGAAAATGCTAACAAAAAAACGATAAACCAGAACATTAAAAGGATGAAACTGAATATTTAGCGATAAATTTTTGAAGAAATGCATACAAATCAGCGATTGAGAAGCTGATATCATATAAAAACTCAGAGAAAAAGGGGCTGTTTTAATCCAGATCGAGATAAAAAACTGATTCATTTTTTTCTGGTTTTCTGATCGAAAACAAAATGGATAGCTGAGACCACAACTTCACTCTTGTCCAATTTCAAATATCACATTCACACATTAACTGTCAATTCTAAAAAGAGTATACTAAACCTAGTGCTCAATAACTCAATACCAAAGTATATTTACATATTCTTATCATTCAAAAGAAGGTGAAAGGATTGATATTACCATATTTCCCAAGGAAATTGACACTGGATAATACAGTTGCCAGTTATGTCCTTTTTGTTTAATAATGATGGAACATAATACCAAGAAAAAGGTTGGATTTATAACACACTTTTAAAGAGAATATGTATCATAACATTTTTTATTTTTTGAATAAGCAGCTCTAAATAAAAAGTTTTTTAGATGTTCTTAGAAAAATTTTCTGTAATTTGTTTTTAAAGTATATGGCAATGTTAACAAAGATGTTAAAAATCTTAGTGTCTTATTAAATTTGATGTGATTCTCTTTTTTTAGGAAAATAGTTTTTTTGAATCTATCAGGATT